>NZ_WUEH01000019.1 GCF_010468615.1 Pseudodesulfovibrio sp. JC047
CAGGACAACCTGGGAAATCATTGAGGAGCAGGGACTTGCCGGGGTGTTAAGTTTGGTTTGACAATTTGCCCCAACAAAAAAACGGCCCCCGCCGGGAGGGCGTGGAAGCGGTTCGGGTGCGCAGCACCCACCCTGGCTCCGCGCCAAAGGCGCATTCTTTCTCTTCTCTTCTCTTCTCTTCATTCCAGAAAGCATCGCCGCTGCAAGCGGCATCCTCACCTCTTCAGGCCCGCTGCTCGAAGCTCCCCCCTCAACTACACATGAACCCGCCCCTTGCGAAGCAACCACTCCAACACAATGGCAATCGCGAACGCCCAAGCCAAATTCGCGGCCAACGTTATCCCCAACATGACAATGACAATGAAAAGATCAGTCCGTTCCGTCACATCCTGCACAGTCAAGGCGAGTTGCGTTCCCGAAAAAAACAACAACACCCCCAACACACCCATGGGCAACAGATGCAAAACATTCACCGACCCTGTCCCGAGAAAAACAGCCAACGCCATGAAAAATCCGCCGATGATGAGGTTGGAACCGGACGTCCTCGCACCAAAGGCGTAATGAGCGGCCAACCCTCCGGCTCCGTGACACACGGGCATCCCCCCGACACAGGCAGAAAAGACATTGGATAACCCCATGGAAATACACAAGGAACGGTCTGTCACTCTTCGACTTTCCTCGCCAAAATACTCGAAACTCAAATCCCGGTTGGCAATCACCGCATTGCCCACGGTCATGGGAATTTGCGGCAAAACCAAGGCAAACAGCGCATACGAAAAATCCACACCGGTCGGAAAGCCAAATGGCAGGATTTCCGGCAAATGCAGCCCGGGTTGAACCAATGCCAACTCCCGCCACGCACCGAGCATCGCACCAAAAATCGCCCCGCACACCACCACGACCAGCCCTGCGGGATAGCGATGACTTCGCAAAAGGAACAACGTGACAACACCAAAAATCACTCCGGACACGACAGACATGGGGATTGGACCAATGGCCTGCACCGCGAGAAACGGCTCGACCGCGCCACGCAATTCCTGAAATGGATTAGACCCGACGACCAAAGATGCGCCCTTGGATAACAGCAAGACCCCGGTGGCAAGCTGAACCCCACGAATCACGGATCGAGGCACGATTCTGGCGACAGTTTTAACCAATCCGGTGGCGCCGAGAATCAAAAGGATTGCGGCCAACAACAGACCGGAAGCGGAAATCACGCCGGGAGACAACGCCAACGCGATACCATAGGCGGAAACCACTTTCATGGGCTGCACGGCAATGGGCACCCGATAATATGATCCCGCGACGACATACATCAACCCAACGGTCAAAAAAAGCCCGGTAGCGGACAGACCATTTATCATGATCAGCCCGAAAGCCAAGGGGAGCAAGGTGCCCAAGTCTCCGACCGAACCGGCCCATTCCATCCTGTCAAAGCTGATTTTCATAACGCCATCCTCTCAATTTTCTTCACATGATATGTGGAATTTATAGGCTTGGCACACAGAAGGCAAGACCGTTTATTGACTTCATCCCGGCTTTCCATGACAATCCGACCACACATTCGAAAGCCCAGTTTTCAGGAGCATCAATGAAAAAAGAGCCTATCAACAAACGGGACATGCAGCGGTATCAACTGCAAGCCACATCCATCATCGAAACCCTGCCGTACATTACCGAATTTTACGGCAAGACTATTGTCATCAAATACGGTGGCAACGCCATGATCGACGAAGAGCTGAAACGCGCATTTGCCCTGAACATCATCCTCCTCAAATATATCGGTATTCACCCCGTTGTCGTCCACGGCGGCGGCCCGCAAATCGGCGAGATGCTCAACGCACTCAACATCGAATCCCATTTCAGAGAAGGATACCGAGTGACGGACAAGGCCACCATGGACGTGGTTGAAATGGTCTTGGTCGGCAAGGTGAACAAAGAGATCGTCAATCTCATCAACCTGCACGGAGGCCAAGCCGTGGGGCTTTCTGGCAAAGACGGCACCCTCATTCAGGCTGAGCCCAAGGAATTGGCCATTGAAAAGGCCGACGCGCCACCGGAGATCATCGATCTCGGCAAAGTCGGCGAAGTAACCTCAGTCAACACCAAGCTTATCGATTCCCTGTTGAGAGACGGCTTCATTCCGGTTATCGCGCCGGTTGGAGTGGATGAAAAAGGCGAGACATACAATATCAACGCGGATTCCGTGGCCGGAGCCGTTGCCACTGCCATGGGAGCCAAACGATTGTACCTGTTGACCGATGTTCCGGGCCTGCTTGATGCGGACAAGGAACTCGTCTCCACTCTGACAGCCAAAGAAGCCTTCGAAGCCATTCGGAACGGCGTGGTTACCGGCGGCATGATTCCAAAAATCAAATGCTGCTTGGAAGCCATGGCAAGCGTTGAAAAGACCGCGATCATCGATGGTCGAATCGAAAACTGCATCCTGCTGGAACTCTTCACGAAATCCGGCATCGGCACTGAAATCATCAATTAGGAAAATCATGAATCACGGTTTCTTCACCATTATCAGTCGAGAAGAGTTCGTCGGTCTGCTCAGGCAGTTTTCACCGCTGGCACCCGAAATAAAAAGCCTGACCCGATCCGCCGGGCGCGTTCTGGCCAACGACATCGTGGCACAACATGACTGGCCGTTGCAGGATCGCTCCTGCATGGACGGATTCGCGGTCAACGCCAGAGACATCTTTGGTGCAACTGAGTCGAATCCCGGCTACCTGGAATGTGTGGCGAGCCTGTCCATCGAGACCATGCCGGACATTGAGCTGAACCCGGGAGAATGTGCCCGGATTGCCACGGGCGGCGTACTCCCACGCGGGGCCAATGCCGTGGTGATGGTGGAGCACACGCAGGCCATGGAAGCCGACACCACAATGGGCACTATTGAAATCCGCAAGAGCGTGGCTCCGGGCGAAAATGTCATGCAACGCGGTGAAGATGCACGCAAGGACGCGGTCGCTCTTGCTGCCGGGACAACGGTCCGTCCACAGGAAATAGGCCTTGCCGCCGCCCTCGGATTCGAAGAAATTTCCCTGCGACGCCGTCCTCGGGTCGGTATTCTATCCACGGGTGACGAACTCATCGAGATCAACGAGACCCCGAATCCGGGACAGGTCCGAGACGTCAACTCCCTGACCATCGCCGCGTTGGTCAAACAGGCAAACGGCAAACCCACCCGGTACGGCATTATCAAGGATGACCTTGAAAGCCTGAGCCGCGCTCTGAAAAAGGCCCTTGAAGACAACGACATGGTCTTGTTGTCCGGTGGCAGTTCCATCGGGGTTCGAGACTTGACGGTTCAGGCCATCGAATCCATGAAGGATGCCGAAATTCTGGCCCACGGCGTGGCACTCAGTCCGGGCAAGCCCACCATTCTGGGACGGGTCGCCGACAAACCGATTCTCGGACTGCCCGGACAAGTCACGTCTGCACTCGTGGTCATGCACGTCCTCGTCTTGCCGCTCGTTCGTCATCTGCAAGGCGATGACAGCGGATTCACCACCCTGAACCGAGCCAGACGCAAGGCCGTCCTCGCCAGAAATGTGGCCTCCAAGCCCGGACGCGAAGACTATATCCGCATCCGGCTGGAAGAACGAGACGGACAGCCTCCCTTGGCCCACCCTGTCTTGGGAAAATCCGGCCTGCTACGAACCATTGTCCAAGCGCAGGGCCTTGCCGCCATTCCAGCGGATTCCGAAGGGTTGTACAACGGGGAATTGATTGACGTATGGATCATCTAAGGAACTGATAAACAAAAGCTTTGATTAAAAACGCTGTTTCTGTCCATCGAGTTCGAGAATATTCCATCCGTCCTGTCCCTTCATCAAGGCAAACACGGAATCATCGTCCAGATTTTGATCCAGGTCCGCCACCTGCACCCGATAGGAGCCGAACACGCGGACCTCGGCCACATCCTCATGCAGGTACACGAGATCAAACCGGAGTCCTGACGGGTCCACTTCTGCCGTGCGCAAAATTTTATAGGTCCCGCGTTGTCGTTGGATCTGTTTGAAGACCTCGAACTGAAAATCGAACTGGTCACGCACATGGGGAGCGAACAGTGTATGATAGGCATCGGCCAATGACGTTTGCATGACATAAAACGAACGCAGCAGGTCCTTGATCTCTTCCGGCACTTCATTGGTCAGATCGGCCGGCGGCAAAGACGGAATATTTTTGACGCTGGTCTCGTCATCACCTTGGGTTGGTGACGCCATGAGAGTCAGGTAAAATTTGATCTCTGACACGGCCAATTTCTGCTGGCCCAGCAGGCCGCCTTTCGGAAAAACTTCATCCACGACAATGCGAAAGGATTTGACCGGTTTTGACTGGCATTCGATAACCTGTTCACCAGCTTCATCGCGAAGCCAGAACGGGCTTTCCGAACCATCAGGGTACACGATGCGGCCCGACCGAATCCGTCGAAATTCCTTGAATCGCCCTTCTGCCTGATGCCCATTGAAAATGCCCAGTCGCGCCACTCTCACCGGCACCGGAAAAGCAAAATTCATCCATTGCCCGACCCCGGAGCTGGCACTTCCACCAACCCACGCCGTTGCCGGGTCCGCATCCAGCAGATTCTCAGGAGCATAGGACAAGGCATGGTCCAATCTGAAGCTGGAGACAGACACTTCCACTTCCAAAGCCGCCGCAGGACGCGCCAAGCCCACCAGCAAAAACAGTATCAAGATGAAACAGGTATATCGCATGGCTCTCTTCCTACCACGCTTGCCACGTTCGGTCCTCTATAAATTTACCCACTCCAAATGAGGGGGAGGAAGAGGCCTCCGGCGGCCCCTCGCCGGGGTGGCGTCTTCGACGACCAGAGAACCTTTTGAAAAAGGTTCTCTGGACTCTCCAAAACTTTTTGGGTCGCTTCGCGAGGGCTGTCGGCAGCGTGCGTTCGTGTGACTCTTGAAGAGGCGTTGTAAAAAATAGTATTTTTTACAGACTCTATTAAAAAAACCTACAACGTATTTTCCTGTAGAATCCTCTTACTTCTTTAACCATCCCCTCTTCTATCCTTCTTATCTCTTCAATCTCACCAACGAATGACGTGGGGCCTCGCCGAAGGCGCGATAAAAAGTTCTGGAAAGGGAGTCCAGAGGGAAAACCTCTTCCAAGAGGTTTCCCCTCTGGCCGTCGGAGACATCTTCTCCCTCCCCTCGCCGGGGTGGCGTCTTCGACGACCAGAGAACCTTTTGAAAAAGGTTCTCTGGACTCTCCAAAACTTTTTGGGTCGCTTCGCGAGAGCTGTCGGCAGCGTGCGTTCGTGTGACTCTTGAAGAGGCGTTGTAAAAAATTCCATTTTTTACGGACTCTATTGAAAAATCTTAAAAACTGTTTTTCTACAAAATCCTCTTACTTCTTTAACCATCCCCTCTTCTATCCTTCTTATCTCTTCAATCTCACCCAACGAATGACGTGGGGCCTCGCCGAAGGCGCGATAAAAAGTTCTGGAAAGGGAGTCCAGAGGGAAAACCTCTTCCAAGAGGTTTCCCCTCTGGCCGTCGGAGACATCTTCTCCCTCTCCTCGACAAGTGTTGTTGATGGGGAAAAGATAAAAAAAAAGGGAAGCCGTTTGGCTCCCCTCGATTTTTCGATCCGCAGTGACTAATAGCGGTAGTAGTCCGGTTTGAAGGGACCTTCTTTTTCGACACCGATATAATCAGCCTGTTCTTTGGAAAGCGTATCAAGCGTCACACCCAGACGAGCCAGGTGCAGTCGAGCGACTTCTTCGTCCAGTTTCTTGGGCAGAATCATGACGGTGGGTTCGTACTCGTTTTTGGCCAAATCCATCTGGGCCAGAACCTGGTTGGTGAAGGAGTTGGACATCACGAAACTCGGATGGCCAGTGGCGCAACCAAGGTTGACCAGACGACCTTCAGCCAGGACGATCAGGGATTTGCCGGACGGCAGCGTCCATTTGTCAACCTGCGGCTTGACTTCCTTTTTCACGCATTCGGGGTTGCCTTCAAGATGCAGCATTTCGATTTCGGAATCAAAATGACCGATATTGCACAAAATGGCTTCGTCCTTCATGGCGTCCATGTGCTTGCCGGTCACCACATGGTAGTTGCCGGTGCAGGTCACAAAAATATCACCACGGGAGGCCGCATCGTTCATGGTCGTGACTTCAAAACCCTCCATGGCCGCCTGCAAGGCGCAAATCGGATCGATTTCAGTGACCAGTACGCGAGCACCGAAACCACGCATGGACTGAGCGCAGCCCTTGCCCACGTCGCCATATCCGATGACAACCACCACTTTGCCAGCGATCATCACGTCTGTAGCACGCTTGATACCGTCAGCCAGGGACTCTCGGCAGCCGTACAGGTTATCGAACTTGGACTTGGTCACGGAATCGTTGACGTTGATGGCCGGGAAAAGCAATTCGCCATTGCGCTGCATTTCGTACAGACGGTGGACACCAGTGGTGGTCTCTTCCGAGACACCACGGATGACCTTGGCAATATTGGTCCACTTCGTGGGATTCGCGTCATAAGAAGCCTTCAGGCGATTCATGACGATCTGAAATTCCTGAACATCATAGGTCTTGTCGAACAAGCTGGGATCTTTTTCGCATTTGACACCCTGATGAACGAGCAGCGTGGCGTCACCACCATCATCCACGATCAAATCAGGACCGGAACCGTCAGGCCAGGTCAAAGCCTGCTCCGTGCACCACCAGAAGTCGTCCAGGGTTTCACCCTTCCAGGCAAAAACCTTGGCCATGCCGGAATCCGCAATGGCGGCGGCAGCGTTATCCTGGGTGGAAAAAATATTGCAGGATGCCCAACGCAGATCAGCACCGAGTTCGTACAGGCACTTGATGAGCATGGCGGTCTGAATGGTCATGTGCAAGGAACCCATGATTTTCAAACCTTTCAAGGGTTTTTCTTCGCCATATTTGTCGATCAGGGCCATGAGACCGGGCATTTCCCGCTCGGACAACTGCATTTCCATGAGGCCCCATTCGGCCAGAGACAGGTCTGCGACCTTGTTTTCGCATTTCGGGTCGACAGGTAGTACGTTCTTGGACATTCATTTCCTCCCAATAGAGTCTTGGTTTTTATTTTTTCTCGGCCTCGTAGAGGACAACCACGAGACCCATGTTGACGATAAATTCCGTGACAGCTGTCACATCAAATCGTGCTTTCTCCAACCACTCGACCATCTTTTCCCGTGGGATACCGAGTCGGCGATCTCCATACTCACTCCGCATCCGCTCATTTTCATGTTGGTCGAATTCGGCGATTATCAACCGCCCACCGATCTTGAGCACACGGCTTATTTCCGTGAGCGCATCAAGTGGCCGCGCCAAATGATGCAAGACCAGCGACACGACCGTACAGTCGGCTTCCCAATCCCGGAGGGGCAGATGCGTCATTTCCCCGATGCGCAACGACATGGACGTGTCCTGCGAAAAACGGGCTTCGGCCAGTTCCAGCATCTTGGGCGAGTTGTCCACCCCGATCACGATGTCCGACGTCTTGGATAAAATTTCAAGCATGTCACCGGGACCACACCCGATGTCCGCAGCACAGGTACATTCTGGCAACCGAACCTGTATTTCCCTGCCCAGATTCAATTCACCAAGAACCTCGGCGGTCATGCGATCCCAATCCGACGCAATGTCATCAAAGAATTGCCGCGTCTCAGCGGTCCGCTCGCGAATCACTCTGTCGGCCCGGTTCCGATCCCGTTGAAAATCAGACTCCCCGGCCAATAGTGAACCAATACCATCAAGGAATTCACGCCCCTGACCTTCTTCACTCGCCCGGTAAAATGCCCACAGCCCATCACGACGAACATCCACCAGACCAGACTCGGATAAAATTTTGAGATGCCGAGAAATTCGGGACTGGCCCATTTCCATAACCTGCACGATTTCACCAACATTCAATTCATATTCTAACAGAACGTTGACAAGTCTCGCGCGGGTGTCGTCTGATAATGCTTTACAATATTTGATTATTTCCATGCGCTTTACCTTATATCAGGATATCTTGATATACTGAACAAACCTTCTCTACCTCATGAAGTAGCAGCCGGTCAAGCCCTCTGGCCGGGACTTTGCGTTGCCCTGACGCGTGTCATAGTCTATAGGATGATTCATACTATATACCGGAGGAAGAATGAGTAAACGTGTTCACATCTTTTTGATTTTTGCCTTGGCCGCACTCCCACTGACGGGATGTGGTGTCGCGACACAAAACATCCCTGTTTCCAGTAATCCCAGTGGTGCGCAGGTCTTTGCCGACGGAATGCAAACCTGCACAACGCCGTGTTCTGTGGAATTGGAAAAAACGCAAGCGCACATACTGACATTGAAAAAGCCCGGCTATCGGCAGGCAGATGTCCAGATATCACAAAAATACGACACTGGCGGCGTGACCCGTGACGCGGTTCAATCCGGCATGTCCAGTTCTTCAATGGGCAGTTCGGTCGAAGGGTCCATTGCAGGTGCGCTTCTTTCTGCCGAACAAGATGAGGCCAGTGGCAACGCGTATGTGCTGACACCAAGCAGTGTTGTCGTCACGCTGGTGCCGGACTGCAAAACAGGCACCGCACAACCGCAGCAGGGCACCGTCCAAACAACCGAACCCGCCACCATTGGCTCTGCCATCGAAAAAGACCCTGTCGGTGTTGGCGAAGAAGTCCTGAAGGAAGCCGCCGTGGCCGCGCCGACCATTGGGACCGAAAAAGAAATAAGTCACCACTCTCACACCTCCACTCACCACAACAGTGACGGGTCCATGTCACAACATTCATCCTCCAGCTCGGTCAGCGTGGGTGTTCATGTCAACCCGGTAGAAGCGGGACTGGATGCACTCGAATTCCTCGAAGGTGCAGAAAAAAAAGAAGCTGACACCACAAAATAAGTTCTTCGACACCAATCCCCACTCTGGCACTGGCCTTTGACCTTCGTCCAAGGCCAGTGCCTGTTAAGGTATCCGTCTCAACCATATGCCTTCGCCTTCCGTGGAGTGCCCTTTATCACTGCCCATTTCACCCACCATCACAGCCCGAAAAGCCACCACTCTTTCTGCTCGATATCCCGTCCAAATCAGCGCACAACCCCGAACGGTCAATTCACTGATAATGCTTGCCCTCACCCAATGAAATTGCGATAGTCGTAATGGATCATCGTCAAAACCGATTGGCAACACGCTGAAATGACACCGGCAAAGCAAAGGAGACGACATGTTCAAAAAGATACTCCTGGCAGTGACCCCTCAAATCGCTCCCCAGACAGCCCCCAAAGCAGCTTTCAACCTGGCCCGGAAACACGGAGCGGAACTCATGTTGTTCCACGCTCTGCCTGTAGGACGAGATGCGTGGTGTTCATTTGAAGAAACCGTGTCGGAACACGATCTTCTCGAATCCACAAAAAACAAGATTGCCCAATTCTATGCAGAAGATCTCAAAGACATTCCGAACCACTCCATCAGGGTGGTCGCCGGCCCGGTGGATGAGCAGCTTCTCAAGATCATCCATTCGGAAGGCATTGATCTGATCGTCATGGGCCATCATACCTCGGCCATGCACCGACCAGACCGCATGTGGGGCGTCGTGGACACGTCCATCCGTCGAGTCTGCTCCAATGTATTCTGCCCTGTCATGGTCGTAACCAACGAGATGCCCGGCAATGCCAACATCAACCGGATTCTCATGGCAACGGATTTTTCAACGCCGTCGGATTCAACGCTCTGCTATGCAACGCAACTCGCCAGGTCCAATAACGCTCATCTCGATATTTTCCATGTGCTGGATGTCGGCCTGACCCGTCCCAATCCAAAATATTACATGCAGGAAATGGATATTTTCATCGACCGCGCACTGGAACGGATGAAAAAACGATACACTAGGGCCTTGGACGGGATCAGCCACTCATTCCATTGTTGGGAAGGTATTCCGTACACCGAAATTCTCAAGCAGGCGCGTTGGGACAACGCCGATGTCATTGTCATGGCCCAATATTCCTCAAGCGAGGAACCGGCCCAGCCTTCCATTGGGTCCACGACCATTCAGGTGGCGCTCTCGCCGGGATGTCCGGCCATCATCGTCAATTACCGCGCCAGAGTCTGTATGTAGCAGGAGGAAGACATGAAAGCATGGACTGTTTTTTCAATCGTGACCTCCGTCCTGCTTCTGGCGGCGTGTGGTCCGCCCAAACAGAAAATCCCCGTCAGCACTGACCCCATCGGTGCGACCGTCTATGCAGACGGCAAGAAGACCTGTACCAGTCCATGCTCTGTCAGCCTTGACAAACAGGGGGAACATCTCATTACCATTGTCAAAGAAGGCTACCAACAGGAAGAAATCATCGTCCGTCGCCAATTCAAACCGGACCGGGCCGTGCGTGACGGTGTGATCTCCGGCCTGCTCAAGGGGGGCGACCCCAAGGATGTGGCCGAGGAAACGGCCAAAAAAGTCGATGAACAGGAGCGGTCCGGCGAGGCGTATGAATTGACGCCGTCCATCATCACACAAACCCTGACCCCAAACCAAAGCGGATTGTAAACCATGCGACGCAGTCGAAGAAAATATAACGAATACACGTCCAGACCCGGGCCTCGAAAGACCAGCGATCTCATGCCCCGCTTTTTGGACAAGCTCGACACCACTGGTGGGGCCGCCTTGGTCCGACTGTGGCGGTCCTGGGATGATCTCATGGGTGAAATGGCCGCCATGGCCCGCCCGCTTGGTCATCGTGGCACCAGAATCGTGCTCGCGGCTCAAGACCCCATCGTCATGCAGGAAGCCCAATATCTGGCTCCCATGATGCTCCAAAAAATAAATGAATATCTGGGCGAAGAAGTTTTTGACAAAGTCGTCTTCGAACTGCTAAACGGCAGAGTTCCTTTGGACGAAGTAATTCGGCCGGAGGCTCCAGAGCCTCCGAGGAAACTTAAAAGGCCCAAGAATTTGGGTCATGTCGATGATCAGCTGGACCCGGATTCCCCAGTGGGAAAATGTTACCGGGCCTACCGGCGAATGTTTGACGACAAAGACTGACATTCGCCTCCCTCTATTTTTAAGGAGTACACCATGAGTGAAGATGTAAAAGAAATTTCCTTTGATGAGCTTGGCCTGACCAAGCCCCTGGAAAAGATGACCGCCAAAGAATTGCGTGCCCTGTGCGTTGCCAAGCTCCCCATGATTACGGGTGCCTCCGGCAAGGACAAGGACGCTCTGGTTCAGGAAATCAAAGACGTTTTTGGTATTGTCGAAGAAGAGCAGGTTTCTCCCTACAAGAAACAGATTGCCGAGATCAAAAAAGAGATCAGAGCTCTCCGTGCTGCAAAAAGCGAAATGGAAGACCGCAAGAAACGTGAGTATATCCGTCGCAAAATCAACAAACTGAAAAAACGTACTCGCAAACTCGCCCGCGCAATTTAAAAAAAAGCAAAAAAGAAGTTGACATAACAAGGCCTAGCCTTTAAATCACTTCTTCGTTGCTGGGCTGTCGTTCAATTGGCAGGACGACGGGTTCTGGTTCCGTTAATCAAGGTTCGAGTCCTTGCAGCCCAGCCAACAAATATGCGTCCCCATCGTCTAGCCTGGTCCAGGACGGCGGCCTTTCACGCCGTTAACAGGGGTTCAAATCCCCTTGGGGACGCCACGGAAATACAACGGGTTTCATCGAAAGATGAAACCCGTTTTCCTTTATGGTCTCATTTTCATTTTTCCAGCCTCGTCTTTCCCCCTCTTTCATGAATACCCGGGCTGCATGGCCCAAATCCCAGCCTCTTCATTCGTGCATCATATCGCCCAGATGAACCGCGTTTCCATCCGTACTCAGGGGGAACCACTTCAGTTCAGCTATTTCATCAAAAACTGGTTCACATCGCATACCCATCTTTTTTTCATTGAAGGTGGACGCAACGCGCTGGCAAGTGTACAGAATAGACAGGCCCATATGCAGTGTCCGACACGTTTGAGGGTTGTCGGGATGTCTCGAATCAAAAGACAAGGAAGGCAAGATGATGAAACGATGGCTTATAACTTCGCTGTGTCTCATGCTTTTTTTGGCGTTGCTCACAGCGTGCAGTTCCGAAGCGGAACAACCTGAAGAAAAAGCAGTGTCGGAAACGTCCATATCAAACCCCTCTCCGACAGAATCGGCAGCCAACACACCGGAAAACCCTGACCAAACGGCCACGGAAGCCGCTTCCCCCGCAACCATCCCGTCAACAGACAAGCCAAACATCGTGGTTATCTGGGGTGACGATATTGGCCAAAGCAATCTCAGTGCCTACACCCGTGGCGTCATGGGCTATACCACGCCCAACATTGATCGCGTGGCGCACGAAGGCATGATCTTTACCGACTATTATGCCGAACAAAGTTGCACCGCCGGTCGCTCCGCATTCATCACCGGCCAGTCCGTCTATCGCACAGGCCTCTCAAAAGTGGGAATGCCCGGCGCAGAACTCGGCATGAATGAAGCCGATCCCACCATCGCCGAGCTGCTCAAGAATCACGGCTATGCCACCGCCCAATTCGGCAAAAACCATCTGGGAGATCGAGACATCCACCTACCCACCAACCACGGCTTCGATGAATTCTATGGCAACCTGTACCACCTCAATGCCGAAGAAGAACCGGAACACCCCGATTATCCAAAACCAGAAGAATTTCCGAACTTCAAAAAGAACTACGGTCCTCGTGGGGTCATCCACTCCTATGCAACCGCTGACGGACAGAAAATTGAAGATACCGGCCCTCTGACCAAGAAACGCATGGAAACCATTGATGAAGATGTTGCCACACGCAGCGCCGAATACATCCTAAAACAGGCACAAACCGGCGATCCCTTCTTTGTCTGGGTCAATTTCACGCACATGCACTTCCGCACCTATGTACCAGACGACAAAAAGGGACAGGCTGGACGCTGGCAGTCCATTTATCACGATGCCATGGTCCAACATGACAAGGATGTGGGTATCGTGCTCGATGCCATCGACGAAGCTGGCATCGCCGACAACACCATTGTTTTCTATTCCACGGACAACGGCCCGCACAAGAACACCTGGCCGGATGCAGGTACCTCTCCGTTCCGCAATGAAAAGAACTCCAACTGGGAAGGCGCGTACCGTGTGCCCGCCATGGTCCGCTGGCCCGGACACATTCAGGCCGGTGCGGTCTCCAATGACATCATCTCCCATCTGGACTGGATGCCCACTTTGCTCGCCGCAGCAGGAGAAACCGATGTAAAGGAAAAGCTGCTCACGGGCCACTCCGCCAACGGCAAGGAATTCAAGGTCCACCTGGACGGGTACAATTTCCTGCCCTACCTCACAGGTCAAAACGACACGGCTCCACGCAAAGACTACTTCTATTTCTCGGATGACGGCGATCTCACGGGATTGCGGTACGACAACTGGAAAATCGTCTTTGCCCAGCAACGGGCTCCCGGCTCCATGCTGGTCTGGGGCGAACCACTGGTGAATACGAGAATCCCCTGGCTCTTCAACCTCCGAACCGATCCGTATGAACAGGCGACCATCACCTCGAATACCTATTGGGACTGGTATCTGGACCATGCATTCCTGCTCGTCCCGGCGCAGGGTATTGTCGGGGACTTCCTTGGCACATTCCAGGAATATCCTCCCCGGATGAAGGCGGCCAGTTTCACTATCGATCAGATCATGGAAAAGCTGACCCCACCGACACAGTAAAAAAACCCATAAATGCCGTGTGCCTGTTGCAACACCAGCAGGCACACGGTGCTTCATCCACCGCTTGAAAGACAGACTGGAACGCCATGAGACACTCGACATCGCACTTTCCGCTTCATGTACTATGGTCCTTTCTCCTAATCGCACTCCTCGCCACACCGTCCCCTCCGGCACAGGCGCAACACTTTGCGGGATCTGAAAGCTGCCGGGACTGCCATGAACGGTTCTACCAATTGTGGGCACCGTCACGACATGGCACAGCCATGCAGCCTTACACCGACGAATTCGCCAGGGCCAACCTGACCCACCAGCCCTCTCCCCTGACTATTGAAGGCATCGAGTATCTCGCCCATGTCGAAAAAGGAACAGGGTACATCCTTGCCACAACGGCTGATGAACAGAATCGCCTGCCCATCGAGCACGTTCTCGGGGGGAAATACGTCTATTATTTCCTGACCCCCATGGACAAAGGACGGCTTCAAACCCTTCCGTTGGCCTATGATGTGGTCAACAAAGAATGGTTTGATATGGCCGGAAGCGGCATTCGACATACGGGGGGGGATGCCGTGTCCTGGACTGATGCAGCCTTTACTTTCAATACTTCGTGCCACGGCTGCCACGTCAGCCAGTTACGAAACAACTATGACCAGAAAACCGGCAGGTATGAAACGACGTGGGCCGAACCCGGCATCAATTGCGAGACCTGTCACGGGCCTTCGTCCGAACACAACCGGGTCTGTCGCGAAGCCGAAAAGGGCACGGTCCCGGACGACTTGAAAATCCTCGGGGGAAAAGGGAAATTCACGGTGCAGCAGAACTCGGACGCCTGCGCACCCTGTCACGCCCAGATGATTCCGCTGACTGGCTCGTTCATGCCGGGCGATGCCTTTTATGACCATTTCGATCTGACCACACTGGAAGACCCTGATTGGTATCCCGATGGCCGAGACCTCGGCGAGAACTACACCCACACCACCTGGAGCCTCAGTCCATGTGTCCAGTCCGGTGCATTGGGATGCGTCCATTGCCACACGTCAAGCGGCCGCTTCCGCCAAAAGAACGCCCCGAACACCGCCTGCGCCCCCTGCCATGATGCCAAGGTCTCTGCCCCGGGAAAACATACCATGCACACACCCGGCCCGGATACGCCGACCTGTCTTTCCTGTCACATGCACAAAACCCGTTTTGCCCGCATGGACCGGAGCGACCATTCAATGCTTCCGCCGACACCGGCCACCACCATGGCGTTCGGCTCTCCCAATGCCTGTAATGGATGCCATACGGACAAAGACGCAGCTTGGGCCGATTCCATTGTCCGCCAATGGCGATCCCGGGACTATCAGGCCCCAATCCTTCACCGCGCAGGTCTCGTTGATGCCGCCCGAAACAGCGAGTGGTCCAAACTGCCCGCAATGACCGCGTATATCACCGATCCAAACAGTGACCCGATTTTTGTGACATCATTGATCCGCCTCCTCCGCGCCTGCCCCATGCAGGACAAATGGCCCGCCATCCTCTCGGCCATGGAACATTCCTCTCCGCTGGTCCGATCAGCCGCAGCCGAAGCACTCACTCCACCGAGGTCCCCAGAGGCCCTTCAAGCTCTGGTACAGGCCACAGGAGACCCGGTTCGACTGGTCCGCATCCGAGCCGCCGCCGCATTGACCGGAGTGCCCATGCACATCACCAAGGGTGAACACGCATCACACTTCGAAGCCGCAAAAACGGAATACCTGCATTCCCTGACAGCGCGCCCGGACCTGTGGACATCCCACTACAATCTCGGGAATTACTATCTGCTCAACCGGGAATTCAGAAAAGCCCGCATCGCCTTCAGAGAAGCCCATGACATTGCACCACAGGCCATTCCGCCACTCGTGAACAACGCCATGGCCCATGCCCGCATGAACGATCTCAAGGGCGCGGAACTGCTGCTCATGAAAGCGTTGAAGCTGGCTCCGGAAGCCCCTGCCATTCTCTATAATCTGGGCCTGCTCAAAAGTGAGTTGAACAAGATTGACGAAGCCGAAACGTATCTGCGAGCCAGTCTGAAAGCCGATCCCCAGCTTGCCGGAGCCGCATATAATCTCTCTGTCCTTGTTGGGGAAAAGTCGCCCGGAGAAGCCATCGAATTCGCCCAAACCGCGTCCGATCTCCGCGAGGATCCTCGATACGCCTTCAACCTCGCCTTTGCCCAACATCGAGGAGGCCACACGGAAAAGGCCCGCACCACACTAAAAAATTCCATCAAGAATTGGCCGGAATTCACCGATGCCTATCTCTATCTTCTCAACATCGCCGAGACACCGACCCAGCAGTCCGAAGCCAAGAAACTGATTGCCACCGCCCTGTCTTCGCACACCCTTTCGCCAGCAAGTCGGGCCAGATTGAAACAGGTCTTCTAAACGACAACAGCCTTTGAAGCATCGTCTTCAAAGGCTGTTTGTCAAGTCTTTCCCCTGCGGGGCTACGGCGAAACTTCTTCGGCGAAAATCACCTTGAAATCCTGCTTCATGCTGATCTCATGCCAGCCGTTTTCCTCACACATCGCCCGCATGGCCTCATCCTTGTACTGATATTCCCGGTCAGGATCATCATGGTTGACGATCAACTGAATGCTCCGAGCGGCGGTCTTGGAATATTCCAGCATATGATAGTCTCCGCCAGAATTCCCCACGGCAAAGAGAGGCACCCGGCCAATGGTATTCCGAATATTCACGGGCTTGCCTTCCTTGTCGTTGATCGGCTTCACAAAGGCGTGTTGCCGAACAAAATCGGCCCGCTTCCCATTCCGAACCCATTTGGTCAGAACCGTGGTCCCGATCACATGTTCCGGGCTGACATGGGCGGCTTTCAGCGCAAAGCCCCGGGTAAACTGCGGGTCGGACCCAGAACAGATATAGACCGTAAACTGATGCGCCTTGAGATAATCAATAAGCTGCACCACGGGCGCATAGACCAGCGTGTTGTAACTCGTGCCAAAACGAGCGTCTTTCACCTGCGTAAAGTACGCGGCCAGTGCGTCGGAATATTCCGCATCCGTATAGCCATCCGTGGCATAGAGCAAAATGGTATACAGGCTGTTGATCGCAGCCGGATCATGGCTGAAATAGGCCATATCCTTCTCAAGCACGGCCTTGTAGGGCTGCACTGTCTTGAGTGACGGTTCTTTCTCCAACCGCTTGAGCAATTCCCGCTCGGCAAAATCGAAAACAACGTACTGCGGTTTTTCAACAAGGATGGTCCCATCCATGTCAAACGTTGCAATCCGATCCTCAGGCGGCACATACCCCGGTCCGGACTCATTGATGATATTTTCTACAAAATCGATAATCACCGTCTTGACGGTTCCATCACGCCACAAATCAAGATCCCCCTGCCCTCCAGGACTCTGCACGGGCAACAACAGCAAAAAAAACAGCAAAACCCCCACCTTCAACACACCGTATCTCATAAGGCCTCCTCTGCTTCATTTTTCCGATAATCACCAATGACACTACAGCAAAAAAACAATGAATCAAACATAGAACACCCTTTTTCTTGGGTGTTCATCAAAAAAAATTAAAAAAAACAGCAAATGCGCTTGCCAAGCCCTCGGTTTTGTGTAAAACACGCCCTTCACGGATTGGAGCTGACCAGCACATCCGTTTGAAAAAAGTGCGTCCCCATCGTCTAGCCTGGTCCAGGACGGCGGCCTTTCACGCCGTTAACAGGGGTTCAAATCCCCTTGGGGACGCCACGAAAATTCACGGGGTACATCTTCACGATGTACCCCGTTTTTTGTTTGTGTTGAAAACACGAAGAGCATTCCGGATATTTACGTTTCCGGAATTTCTTTTCAAGCAGCAAATGCCCTACTCCAACGCAACAAAAGGCCTTACCATCTCTCTGAGCATCTCCCTCTTTGAAGCCATACTGCTCACCCTACTGCATTCGACGTGGTGCACACATCAACTGAACCACCTGCTCACTAAATACAAACTTTCACCAGTATTCAATTCCGATCCGACCATAAAGAAAGCCCCGGTGACATCCGTCACCAGGGCTTATCTCTTCAAAAATGAAGAGGTGCTACTTGGCGGCCTTGCGAGCTGCGTCGAGCCAGCCGTTCCACTTGTCCTGATGTTTGGCAATCCATTCGTCAACATGCTTGGCGATGTCCTTGTCGGACTTTTCACCTTCATTCATGCGGGTGTTCTGAGCACTGACATCACCGATGGTGAGCCTGAAGCTCTTCAGGAAGGCTGCGGCTGCCGCGTTCTTCTCAAGGAACGTCTTGTTGGCCACGACGGTAATGTCATATACCACAAAGCCTGGACGCAAAGGATCGGAGACAGCACCTTCGATACCGGAAACCGGAGCTTCGGTATCACCCTCGGCAGGAACGTTGATCCACATCACGTCCTTGCCCGGCTTGACCTTGAACACAGTCCAGTTGGGGGTCCAAGTGTAGAAGAAAATCGGTTTGCCGGATTTGAATGCTCCGAGAGCGGACGCCATGCCTGCTTCATAAGAGGCCTTGATCGGCTTGATGTGACCGGCGAGGTCATACACTTCCATATGTCTGGCGATAACCTTTTCACAGCCCCAGCCCGGAGGGCAGGCGGTGAGATCGGCCTTGCCGTCGCCGTTCAGGTCAAACGCCTTCTTGACTTCGGGACGCTTAAAATCATCGAGAGACGTGATGCCAAACTTTTCGACCTCCTTCTTGGACACGAGGTACCCCTGCATGCCGCCGGCCTTGATGATCGGATCGAGAATCACGCCCCGCTTTTCAAAATTCTTGGGCAGCTGAGCATCATGCAGCGGGAAGTTGCCATTGCACCAGTAGTCGATATCGCCCAGATAAATGGACTTGTAAGCGATGGGATTCGACAGGTCCTTGGGCTTCTTGACGGTATAGCCCAGTTCTTCCAACCCTCGACGGACCAGAGCTTCCTGAAAAAAGCCGGTATTCCAGGTAGCGCGTGCAGGGTTCAGGGTCACGCCCTTGCCCGGTTTCATATCCATTGCTAGAGCGGAGGACGCGATCAGAACCGCACAAATTACGGCGAACGTCAACTTCATCAACTTCATGGAACCTCCTCAGATTCTGTATTTTATTATTACTTTTGAGCCATTGATTGAGTGATGCGGTCGAGAACGATAGCCATGAGTACAATCCCCACGCCACCGACAACCGCACGGCCGATATCAAGCGTGTTCAGACCGAGAATGACAGGGGAACCAAGGCCGCCCGCACCGATGAGCGCGGCAATGACAACCATGGAAAGCGCCATCATGATGGTCTGGTTCAATCCGGCCAGAATCGTCGGCAGGGCCAGAGGAATCTGCACCTTGACCAACACCTGCAAGCGGTTGGCACCGAAGGCCTGAGCCGCTTCGACCAACTCGGGATGAACCTGCCTGATTCCCAGACTCGTCAACCGGATGATGGGCGGCAGGGCAAAAATGATCGTTGCAAGGACACCCGCCACGTTACCCACGGAAAAAAGCATGACGATAGGGACCAGATACACAAAGGCCGGGGTGGTCTGCATGGCATCCAGCACGGGCCTGAACGCCGCCTCGAATGTGTCGCTGCGTCCGGCCATGATTCCAAGCGGAATGCCGAGCAGCGTGCAGATGACCACCGAGGACAAAACCATGGCCAACGTGATCATGGAATCCTCCCACAGCCCCAAAAAGCCGATCAGGAGCATGGCGAAATAACTGAAGACAGCGAGCCGTTTCCCGGAGAACTTCAACGCCACAACGGCAATGACAGTTATGACAATCAGCGGGTGCAGGCTGGTAAGCCCCCGCTCAAACCCGTTGAGCATCTGCTCCACAGGCCATTTCAACATCTGGAAAATGTCTCTGTAATCATCAACCAGCAAATCAACAAAAGTCGAAACCCACTGGTCAAGAGGTATAAGTGCTTCTTCAAACATGGTTATTCGCCCCCTTCATCCTGAATAACGTCCTCTGCCTTGTGCAGAATCCTCAAAAAACGGCTCTTGGACACAACACCCTTGTAAATCCCGTTGGCGTCAACCACCGGTACGGGCCACAGGCTCGACGCGACCAGAGGCAAGATATCCTGCATGGAATCATCCAATGACACGGCCTCAAACTCCGGCAGCAGGACCTCACGCAACGACAATTCGCTCAACCCGGCTTCCAATGCGGCCTGAATACCTTCGGATGACACCACACCGATGAGATGACGATGCGCGTCAAGCACATATCCGTGCTCCCGCTCGCTGCCGCTGAGAATCTCATGGGCCGCACGCATGCTCCCTTTCTTGGTGATGATGATAGTCGGATGCGTATCCTTGACAATATCTCCGGCGTTGATGACGTTGGTGGGATCGACACCGCGGAAGAACGCACGGACATAGTCATTGGCGGGATTTTGCAAAATGTCGTCCGGCGTCCCCACCTGAACGACCTTGCCGCCCTCCATGATGGCGATCCGGTCACCGATACGGAGCGCCTCGTCGAGGTCATGGGAAATAAAAACGATGGTGCGCTGATGCTCATCCTGCAACTTGAGCAACTCATCCTGCATTTCGGTACGAATCAACGGATCAAGGGCAGAAAACGCCTCGTCCATGAGCAAGATTTCAGGATCGACCGCCAGCCCGCGGGCCAATCCGACACGCTGCTGCATACCGCCGCTCAATTGATCAGGGTACTGGTCTTCCCAACCGGCCAATCCGACCTGTTCCAATGCCTCGCGCGCACGCTTGTGACGCTTCTTTTTTTCCACGCCAGCCAATTCCAGCCCGAAAGCGGCATTATCCAGAACGGTCTGGTGCGGCATGAGGGCGAACGACTGGAACACCATGCTCATGTTATGAAGCCGGAAGGTGAACAGTTCTTTGCTACTCATGCCCGTGACATCCTGTCCGTCAACAAGGACGCGACCTGATGTCGGTTCGATAAGGCGATTGAGCATGCGGACAATGGTGGACTTGCCGGACCCGGACAATCCCATGATAACGAATATCTCGCCGGCCTCTATGGTGAAGGACGCATCATTCACACCAACGGTCATCCCGGTTTCCTCAAGAACGGACTTCTTGTCGTGGCCCGACTTGAGCATCCCCACAGCCTTTTGGGGTTTATTTCCAAATATTTTATACAAATTCTCTACGCGGATAGTTCCCATGCTCTCTCCGATATATGTGACAACAGACCCCCTTCATCCAAGACGAAAAGGTAACCTACACAATTATAAAAAAAAGAAGAGCTAAGGTACGGGAACACGGTCACGCAGACCGCAGGGGATAGTTATCCGGAGAACACCGTGAATAGGTGAATTTTCAGATTGGATATGCCACTCTGTAGGCAAAGGCATGGTACTTATTGTAAAACGATCAATCATACTACTTTTTGAATTGTACAGTAATTAATGACTACAAAAAAACAGTGTTATATCGAAATAACGATGCAACAAATCATTATCCACTGCACCAAAAAACACCCTCAATGCATCTTTTTGGAATCAACATCGATGGTTAACAAAATAAATTCAATCGATTGTAATATACGACAATATTGTCGCTATGTCAAAAAAAGTTATTTTTAGATATAATTACAGGTTTTAACACCGATCACTGCTTCAATTTTTCATACTCATAACAACGACAAAACACTCTTGGATCAAGGCGCTGAATTGTCGCATTTTTCTCGCAGGAAGCCCCACTCCTTCACGCCAGATATTTCCAATCCCGACAAGGAAAGCAGAAAAAATTATATCCCCCTGAAAAAAGACTCGCCCCGTGCAGGAAAATGTACAAAACACGCTTCTCCAACGGGGCAAACCGGCACCAAAAGGTTCCAGAAAACCTACTGAAAAGCCTGTTGCATCATGCATCCCCACCGTCCAGTCTGGTCCAGGACAGCGGCCTTTCACACCGTTAACAGGGGTTCAAATTCCCTTGGGGACGCCACGAGAAAACAGCAGCAATTACATCAGTGATTGCTGCTGTTTTTGTTCTTTCAACAGTCACTCCACACACCTTTTCCAGCATCCCGCCGAAGAGACACCACATCGGCGTCCATCTCTTTGGACTTTGTCTCTTGCGCTCATGACCGCTCTCCCGTACTTTTCTCAAAAATCACGGAGATAGGTCATGAAAAAAAGAACGGTTGCCGCATTGCAAGTCGGCTCTGAGCACGGAACTGCGGCCACTCTTGAGACCATATTGGGATATGAAACAGCCATTCGGCAATCAGGATGTCATCTACTGGTCCTGCCTGAAGCAATTCTGGGCGGCTATCCAAAAGGAGCGGACTTCGGCACCAGACTGGGCTATCGCACTCCCGAAGGCCGTGACGATTTCCTGAAATACTGGAACGAAGCCGTGGACATTGACGGCCCGGAAATCACGCAACTCTGTGGTCTGGCCAAACGGTGTGAAACCGCCATGGTTGTGGGGATCATTGAACGCGGTGGCTCGACACTGTATTGCACGGCCCTGTTCATTGCCGAAGATGGCACCATCGCCGGGAAACATCGAAAACTCATGCCGACAGCCACGGAGCGACTCATCTGGGGGCAAGGGGACGGTTCGACTCTTCCGGTCATCGAGACACCAGCTGGTCGTGTTGCCGGAGCCATCTGCTGGGAGAACTATATGCCACTCCTCCGGGCCACCATGTACGGCAAAGGTATGGACATATGGTGTGCTCCAACAGTCGATTCTCGCGACATATGGGTCGCCAGTATGCAATTCATCGCCTATGAAGGCCGCAATTTCCTCGTCAGCGCATGCCAGTATCAAGGCCCGCCGACCGACGAAACCCATCTGGACCCAACATGGCCAAAAGACGAACCACTCATTCGGGGCAATTCCATCATCATATCCCCCATGGGAGACATCCTTGCCGGCCCCCTGCGAGGAAAAGAAGGCCTGATTTCCGCCGAGATCGACCTCGATGACATTATCAAAGCCCGTTATGACATGGATATAGCTGGCCACTACGCCCGTCCAGACGTCTTCACACTCACCGTCGATGAACGCCCCAGACCAGCTTTCAAGAATGTACCGGATACACACAACGACAAATAGCCCCCACACGCCACGGGCTGGCGGCTGCGCAATTGGCGCACATTGACCGATTGCAGGAACATTGAGGGTCAAACCGTCAGGATATGCTTGATGCTTGTCTGTCCCGGTCAAACTTGATAGGAGTATTTCCAGTTCGTTACGAAGCGGCCAATGGAAGCATTCTTCCTGCCCCAATCAGACGATGTCATCACATGGCACAAGGACGTCTATCAAACTCTGGAGCTTCGACACACGGCGAGTCATCGCCAAAACGACATGGAAGCGTTTCGTCACCGGTGTGGCGCTTGGTCTTCAAAACCAATGTATGGCAGTGATGTCATGGGCAGGTTCGACCCCTGTACGCTTCCGCCATTGTTAAACAAACTTACCGACTATAGCGTCGGCCTTTTTATTGCCAAAAAATTGGTCCCCCCAATAGTCCCCCTATCCATTGGTATTTCACGGGCCCGCAGTCCCAATCCCGACAGCCTTGTGGTGCTAGCGACTCGTCCCTTCTCGTGGTCGACAACCCTCACCAGAGTTTCTCTAACGACTATTATTGCAGCTATTATCCTGCCGCCCCCTTTTTGACAGTCAGTAAAGCCTCAAGCAACTCAATTCCCAAGAAGACGTCTTTAAATTATTGACGATTCGATGTATAGAGTCAGACAAAGAACAACGAGGTTCCAGATGCCGACTCCGTATCATGCCAAATACTTCGCTCACGACTTGACCATTCAGAAACCTCTTGATGGCGTGGAGAGGATCTCACGCTCCCTTTTTGATGCCTGTGTAGACCTCAATCCGCACCAGATAGACGCGGCTCTGTTCGCGCTTCGTTCGCCCCTCTCAAAAGGTGTCATCCTTGCCGATGAAGTCGGTTTGGGTAAGACCATCGAAGCGGGGCTGCTCCTTTGTCAATTCTGGTCGGAACGAAAACGAAAGATGATCATCGTTTGCCCGGCGTCGCTCAGAAAACAGTGGAGCCTGGAACTCTCCGAAAAATTCAACACCCCGAACATCGTGCTCGATGCACGCGCCTACAGGCTTGAAAAGAAAAACGGCAACATCCAGCCGTTCGAGCAGGACAAGGTCATCATCACCTCGTTCCACTACGCCTCGCGAATGCAAGAGGAAGTGCGGCTGACCAATTGGGACCTGGTCATCATCGATGAAGCGCACAAACTGCGGAACGCATACCGTCCGAGCAACAAGATGGGGCAGAACCTGCGCTGGGCGTTTGAAGACTGCTTTAAAGTGCTCCTGACCGCCACTCCCCTCCAAAATTCACTCCTTGAACTCTACGGCCTGTCCACCTTCATCGACGACTACATGTTCGGCGACATCAGCTCCTTTCGGTCGCAGTTCATCAATAGCGGCGGCGATCTCCCCTTCCTCCGGGAACGGCTGGGCACCGTCTGCAAGCGAACCTTGCGCCAAGACGTGCTGGAGTACATCCGCTTCACCGAACGAAAGCCGATCGCCTTCCAATTCCGTTCGACCGACGAAGAACAACGACTTTACGACGCTGTCTCGGAATTTCTCAGGCGTGAAGAAACATACTGCTTCCCCAGCCGTCAGCGGCACCTCATTAAGCTGATCCTACGTAAGCTGCTTGCTTCGTCCACCTACGCGCTTCTGGGCACGCTCCAGACCATGCGCAAACGGCTGGTGGACCTCAAGGAAGGATTCATCACTGAAATCAAGCTTGCCGAAGAGCTCATCGATATGGAGGAGCTTGAAGACGAACTCCTCGAAGAGGAGGAACTGCTCGCTCTTGAAGATGAAGAGAAAGCCGAGGAAGAGCTGAATCTGGAGAAGGTTCAGGAAGAGATAGACGAGCTCGACAAATACATTTTGTGGGCTAAAAATATCCGGGTTGATACGAAATCGAAGACACTCCTCACGGCCCTCGACACTGGTTTTTTCGAAATGAAAAAGATGGGAGCCAAGCGCCGTGCCTTAATCTTCACGGAATCCCGCCGCACGCAGGATTATCTCAAGGAATTTCTCGAAGCCAACGGATTCGCCAATAAGGTCGTTTCCTTCAACGGCACCAATTCTGCCCAGGACACCCGCGCCATTTACGATGCCTGGATCAGCAAGAACCAAGGCTCCGGACGTATCAGCGGCTCTCGTCCGATTGATGTCCGCACCGCGCTGGTTGAGCACTTTCGCGACAACGCCCAGATCATGATCGCTACCGAAGCTGCCGCCGAGGGCGTGAACCTGCAATTTTGCTCGTTGGTCATTAATTACGACCTGCCGTGGAACCCGCAGCGCATCGAACAACGCATTGGCCGTTGCCATCGTTACGGACAAAAGCACGATGTTGTTGTGGTCAACTTTCTCAATGAGCGTAATGCTGCCGACCAACGTGTGTATGAGTTGCTGGAACACAAGTTCAACCTGTTTAACGGCGTATTTGGTTCGTCCGATGCCGTACTCGGCTCAATTGAATCCGGTGTTGATTTTGAAAAGCGCATTCTGAGCATCTATCAGTCCTGCCGTTCGTCGGAAGAAATTAAGGAAGCATTCGAAGCATTGCAGGCTGATCTTGAGGAGCAAATCACCAAGAAGATGGAGGATACCAAGAAGCTCCTGCTGGATCACTTTGACGAGGATGTTCATACCCGCCTCAAGGTGCAGCTTGATGATGCCCATTCCCAGCTTGATCGTTTCGGCAAGCAGTTCTGGACGTTGACCCGATTTATCCTGCGCGATCTTGCTCGATTTGAAGAGGAGAATCTCTGCTTCAACCTTGAGCCTTCACCGATTCAGAACGCAAGCCCTGGTACGTATCACCTTATTTCCAAGGATAAGACTAATGTGGCAGGCGAGTACCTTTATCGTCCGTCGCATCCGCTTGGGGAGCATGTCATTGACCAAGGTAAAGTGTGCGCTACGCCAGACGCCAGTATCCGTTTTGACATTTCCAGCCATCCCACCCGGATTGCCATGGTGGAGCAATTGAAAGGCATGAAAGGCTGGCTCACACTCCAGCTCTTAACCATTGAATCTTTCCGCCGCGAAGAGTATCTCCTTTTTTCCGGCTTTGACGAAAAGATGCAGACGCTTGATCCAGAAGTATGCGAAAAGCTGTTCAACTGCCATGCGCAGGTGTGCGGCAATGGTTGTTCCCTTGAGGGAAGCCCGTTTGAGCGCCTTGAAGGCGATGCCAAGCAGCACGTCAAAGCGACCATCAGCCGGTCGGCTCATGAGAACAACCGGTTCTTTCATGAGGAACGGGAGCGGCTCGACCGGTGGGCTGAGGATATGGTCATTGCCTCGGAAAAAGAGCTGGCCGATACCAAGGCGCAGATTAAGGCGCTCAACCGGCAGGCCCGTTTGGCCACGACCATGGAAGAACAGAAAGAGCTGCAAAAACGGATAGCTGATTTGAAAAAGACCAAGCGCAGGCAACGCCGCAAGATATTTGATGTAGAAGATGAAATCGAAGCAAAGCGCGACCATCTAATTGACAGTTTAGAGAAACGGATCAGCAGAAAGACCGACGTGACACCGCTTTTTACCATACAATGGGAAGTCGTTTAGGAGACACCTGTGAACGAAAAATACAAACGCCTTATCAAGCTCCTGAAAGAGCTGTTTCAGATAGATCGCCCTGACCTTGATTTCGGTATCTACCGGATCATGAACCAGAAGCGGGACGAGATAACCCGGTTTCTGGATAAGGACTTGCTGCCTCAGGTGAAGCGATCCTTTGCCGAGTATGGCTCTGGTGGGCGTGGCGATATTCAGGAAGAGATGGATGAGGCGATCAAGCAAGCACAAGGACTTGGCGTGAATCCTGATGAGGTGCAAAAAGTTAAAGACCTCAGAGAAAAACTCGAAGCTGCCGTCGATGTCTCCGAGCTAGAAAACGAAGTCTATTCCCACCTCTACAATTTTTTCCGTCGTTACTACAAAGACGGCGATTTCCTGTCGCTCAGACGCTACAAAAAGGACGTCTACGCCATCCCTTACGAAGGCGAAGAGGTAAAGCTCCATTGGGCCAATGCGGACCAGTATTATATCAAGTCTTCCGAGAACTTCCGCGACTATACGTTCAAGCTGGGTGAGCTCCCCGAGAAAAAAGGAGAAGACACTCGCAAGACTGTTCATTTCAAGCTTGTTGAAGCTGACACCGAGATTGCCAACAACAAGGCGCTTGAGGGGAAAGAACGCCGCTTTGTGCTGTGTGAAGACACACCCATGATCGAAGAAGATGGGGAGCTGTTCATCCGATTTGATTACCGCCCGTTTGCCAAGAAGCAGGCACAGAAGAAGCTGAATGAAGCAGCTATAAAGACGCTGGAAAGCAACGTGGAGTTTGCCGGTTGGATTCGTGAACTTTTCAAGGAAGACAACGGCACTCCCATACTGACCAAGCACCTCAACACATACACGGCCAAAAACTCTTTCGACTACTTCATCCACAAGGATCTCGGCGGCTTCCTGCGCCGGGAGCTGGACTTCTTTATCAAGAACGAAATCATGCATCTCGATGACATCGAGGAGGAATCCGTCCCTCGTGTGGAGCAGTATCTGAATCAGATCAAAGTGCTCAGACAGATAGCCCACAAGCTCATCAAGTTCCTTGAGCAGTTGGAGAACTTCCAGAAAAAACTATGGCTCAAAAAGAAATTTGTTGTTGAGACAAACTACTGCATCACTTTGGATCGAGTGCCGGAAGAGCTGTATCCTGAGATATGTGCAAACGATGCCCAGAGAAAAGAATGGGTTGAGTTGTTTGCGATTGATGAGATTAAAAAAGAATTGGGGATTGAGGGATATTCTGAGCCGTTGACGGAAGATTTTTTACGGCAACAGCAATCATTACCACTAGATACAATATTCTTTTCCAACGAGATAAAAAAAGTTGTTTTATCAGGAATTGATAATTATGAAACTAGAAATGATGGTCTTGTAATAAATGGAGAAAATTTTCAGACACTAAATTTTCTTTCTCGTCGATACACTAAACAAATTCAATGTACATATATTGATCCTCCCTACAATACGGGAGGAGACGGCTTCGTTTACAAAGACAACTATCAACACTCAAGTTGGCTCAGTATGATCAATGATAGGCTTCGACAACTCCCCACCCTAAGTGGGGTTGGAGCACCGTTTTTTGCAAGCGTAGACGACAATGAACAAGCCCACTTCAAACAGTGCTTAGATTCTGTTTTTGGCGAATCTTGTTTTGAAACTCAAGTAATAGTGCAATCGAACAAACGAGGGCAAACATACCAATCAATCGCTAAAACCCATGAATATCTTATTGTTTATGGGATTGGCTCTGTACCAGAGCTGCACGAACTCCCTAAAGAAGTAGCAAAGAATGCCTTAAAAGACTCCAAGGGTATATACGAACTGTGGGAACTCAGAAACAGAAATCCCAAATTTGGACGACATAACAGACCTAATCTCTACTACCCGTTCTATGTCGCCCATGAGACCACTGATAAAAATGGATATGCAAGCGTCTCACTTGCTGAGGATGATGACCACCTGCTTAAGGTTACTCCTAAAAACAGTGAAGGGGTAGATTCCTGTTGGCGATGGGGCACTGAAAAAGTGCAACAGGCATTAACTGAAGAGCCTTTGTCTGTTTTAGTCGCCAAACAAAAGCGAGATGGCGGCTGGAACATATATGAAAAAGCGAGAAAAGGGACCAAAAAGGCTAAGTCGATTTGGGAAGAAACTGAAGTTATAAATGAGCAAGGCACAGTTGAGTTGCGGCATCTTGGTTTTAGAGAATTTGGTTTTCCGAAGCCTGTAGGACTTCTCAAAAAAATAATTCAAGTTGGTGCCAATAAAAAAGATTTGATTTTGGACTTTTTCGCAGGTTCTGGGACAACAGGCCATGCAGTGATTAGTAAGAATCACGAAGATGGCGGGAAGCGCAAATACATCCTAGTCGAAATGGGGGACCACTTTAAGACGGTTATCCTCCCACGATTAAAAAAGGTAATTTACTCTAGCGACTGGCGAGATGGGAAACCTGTTTCACGTCAAGGCTCTAGCCATATGTTTAAGTATATCTCCCTTGAATCATACGAAGACGCCCTCAACAACCTCACTATCAAGCGCACAGACACACAAAAGGGGCTCCTCGACACCTCCCTCGCCCTCAAAGAAGAGTACATGCTCTCCTACATGATGGACATGGAGACCGAGGGAAGCGCTTCCCTGCTCAACGTGGACCGCTTTGACGATCCGTGGAACTACACCATGAAGATCGCCACCGGCAGTGCTGGGGAAACCAAGGTGCGCCCCGTCGATCTGGTGGAGACCTTCAACTACCTCATCGGCCTCACCGTGATCCGCCGTGATTTCATCCGAGGCATCGAGGTCATCGAAGGCACCAGCCCGGACGGCAACAACGTACTCGTCATCTGGCGCAACACAAACGAGACCAATAACGAACAACTGGACGAATTCTTCCGCAAACAGGACTACAACACCCGCGACACCGAATTCGACCTCATCTACGTCAACGGCGACAACAACCTCGAAAACCTTCGCCGCCCCGACCAAACCTGGAAAGTCCGGCTCATAGAAGACGATTTCAAACAACTCATGTTTGACGTGGAGGATGTGTAAATGGAACGCCACTTATCCGAAATTTCGATTAAGGGATTCAAGTCGATTCGAAACCTGGAAGCCCTCAAGCTGAAAGACATCAACATCCTCATTGGAGCCAATGGCGCGGGCAAAAGTAATTTTGTCGAGTTCTTCAAAATGCTCCGCTCAACCATGATGGGCAACCTCGACAGCTTCATAGAAAAAGGCGGGGGTATTAACGATTTCCTCCACAACGGACCTAAGCGCACAAAGCAGATTGAAGCTTCGCTTATGGCTGGAGGCGAAAGAGAGACATTTCTCCTCACACGGTCATCAAGAGAGACTGCGGTTGCACAAGATATGGGAGGAAAGGTTCTCACCGGTGCGGCACTAGGCGCGATTCTTGGTGCTTTTCTGGGCGGGAATAAGGGAGCTGCATGGGGAGGCACTGCAGGAGCTATTCTCGCAGGGGAAGGATCAGCCCGAGACACCAAGCAACCTGTAGAAGTTGAAAGCACCTTGAGAAATGCCGACAAAACCAAAGAGGCTTTTGTCGATATTGCCCCCTACCATTTCCAGGACACAAGCGCTCACTCTGCAATGCGGACATCTGAAATAATTCAAGATAACCAATTCCTGCGTATGGATGCCGCCAACATTGCTCCTTTTCTGCTACGCCTCAAAAATGAAGAGCCGAGAGCTTACGATGACATTATCGAAGCAATTCAAACAGTAGCTCCTTTCTTCAAAGACTTCACAATGAATGTGGTCAAACGAGGAGAAAAAGAAAGCGTCAACTTGGAGTGGTACCAGAAGGGTTCTGAAAATTACCCTATGCAACCACACCACCTGTCTGATGGAACCATCAGATTCATATGCCTGGCCACCGCCCTATTGCAGCCCAATCCCCCGGCCATCATCATTATCGACGAGCTTGAGCTTGGCCTGCATCCCTTTGCCATCAGCATCCTTGCAGAACTTATCGGAGCAGCAGCAGAAAAATCCCAGCTTATCATTGCCACCCAATCAGCTTCTCTTGTCGATCACTTCGACCCGGAAGATGTGATTGTTGCGAACAGGAATGATGGAGCATCGTCTTTTAGACGACTACGTACCAACGAGCTCAATGTGTGGTTGGAAGACTACACTCTCGGCGACCTCTGGCGAAAGAACGTCTTTGAGGGGGGGCCAAGGTATGAATAACAAACTTACAGTGGTTGTTATTGTCGAAGGGCCTACAGAAAAAGGGTTTGTCAACAATGTGCTCGCCCCGGAGTTTGGCGCGAAAAACATCTTTTTCTATGCAACTATAATTGGAAAAGATAACCACAAGGGTGGAGACGTTAAGTTTGACCGGGTGTCCCCATTTTTCAGAAATTTTTTAAAACAACGTGCCGATACAATTGTAACCACCATGTTTGATTTCTTTCGAATCGACACCAAGTGGCCAGGTATTTCTGACGTAACTGCGAATATGAAAGCGCATGATATTGGCGTCGCGGTAGAAAAGGCTACCTATGAAGCTGTTAAAGCAGCTTATCCTGACTTACGAGTTGCTGATCGCTTAATTCCGTATATTTCCATGCACGAATTTGAAGCCTTGCTGTTCAGCTCTCCTGAATACCTAGCCTTGGGAATCGACGTAGAAGAGAAACATATTCAAAACATAGTAGACAGCTCCGGCGAGCCCGAAGAAATCAACACAGGCCCGGAAACAGCCCCTGCAAAACGAATCCAAAACCTGTGCCCCAGAAAATACAAAAAGACGATTGAGGGACCGAACATCGCCCAAGCAATTGGCTTGGAGACAATCCGTCAACAATGCCCCCATTTCAACTCCTGGCTCGTTAAACTCGAAGCCTTAGTGGATTAATATACATGCCTATCCCGTTCTATAAACGTCTTGCCCTCAACAAGTGGCTTTTCAGCCTCTTCGGCGCAAAGAAATTCGAAGACCTTGCCAAGCATCTTACTGATGACAGTCTTGAAGGTTTTGACGAAGACAACATCAGCAGATTCGTCCAGGTCCTCATCCCTCATCTTCCGATTGGCTCTTCGCTGACCAAAGAACGGCTTCTGGGATACGACGAAAACATCGTCAGGCATTGGAAGACTATGGCAGAACCTCGCTCTCATGGCAGTAAGCTTATTACCCCTAAATACTTCCAGTACCTCTCCCTGCTTTTTACAGAAATTTATTTAGAGAGATATTTTCAGGACAAGGAAAGCCTGCTGGGTGAACTGAATGCATTTCTGCTCAAGTTTAACGACGGATTGAGGAATGCTGATAAAGTCAGCAAATTCAAAATCAATGAGCTCAACAAACTCGCCTTCTGGAATGCCACCGGATCGGGCAAGACGCTGCTCATGCACATCAATATTCTTCAGTACAAACACTACCTGAAGAAATACGGGCACGAACGCGACCTCAACCGGATCATCCTGCTCACGCCAAACGAAGGGCTGTCCCTCCAACATTTAGGAGAATTTAAGCTCTCCAAAATGCCCGCGCACATGTTCCGAAAGGACCAAACGAGCCGCCATCTGAAGCAGATCGAAATCATCGACATCCACAAACTCAAAGACGATTCCGGCGACAAGACCGTGGCCGTTGATTCCTTCGAGGGCAACAACCTCGTGCTCGTCGACGAAGGCCATAAAGGTTCGGGCGGCAAGGAGTGGATGGAAAAACGCAACAAACTCTGCGAGCAAGGCTTTTCTTTCGAATACTCGGCAACCTTCGGCCAGGCGCTCAAGGCTGCGAACAAGCCGAAGCTGACCGAACAGTATGCCAAGTGCATCATTTTTGACTATTCGTATCGCTATTTCTACAAAGACGGTTACGGCAAAGACTACAAAATCCTGAACCTTTCCGAAGAAACTGACCAAGAGAGAATGGATTTATATCTCTCAGCCTGCCTGCTTTCATTCTACCAGCAGGTGCGACTATTCGAGGAAGGGCACAAGAAATTGCGTCCGTTCAACATCCACCGCCCCCTCTGGGTCTTCGTCGGCGGCAGAGTTAATGCTGTCCGCAAAGAAAGAGGGCAAGACGTCTCGGACGTTACTGCTGTCCTGCGGTTTCTCAGCATATTTACCAAAGACAAGAAGGCCAGCTCTGCTGCTCTGGATCGTATCCTCAGCGGAACTGATGGCCTCACTGATGCTAATGGTCGCAGTATTTTTGCTGCCACGTTTGGGCATCTGAAGATTGCGAAACTCACAGCTGAAGAAGTTTTCGATGATATCTTGAAGCGTGTCTTTCACGCGCGAACTCCGGGCAAAATCCACGTCGAGCATCTCAAAGGCGGTGACGGTGAAATCGCACTCAAACTGGGTGAAGGAAACGATCCCTTTGGTGTGATCAATGTTGGCGACGCCAAAAAGCTCTGGAAGCTTTGCGATAAGCTGGATGAGCTTGTCGCCATTGAGAAAGATTTTTCGGAATCTCTGTTCCAAAAAATTAACGACGAAGATGGTGGCATCAATCTGCTTATTGGTTCAAAGAAGTTCACCGAGGGCTGGAATAGCTGGCGCGTCAGCACCATGGGGCTGATGAACATCGGCCGAAGCGAAGGGTCTGAAATCATACAGCTTTTCGGACGCGGCGTGCGTTTGAAGGGATATGATTTTTGCCTCAAACGAAGCAAAGAGGTTCGTGATGTTCCAAAGCCCGACTTCATCACTACCTGCGAAACGCTTAATATCTTCGGTGTCCGTGCCGACTACATGCAGCAATTCAAAGAATTTCTTGAAGAGGAAGGCCTTCCCGCCGAAGTCGAAGAGTTTGTGCTTCCGGCCATCCGTAACCTGGGCAAGGTCAAGCTCAAGGTGCCAAGCGTTTCTGACGATGTGAACTTCAAAAAAGAAGAAAGAACGACTCTGGCCACTCCGCCTGAGAGGCTCACCAAACGGCCTTTCACCCTCGACTGGTATCCCAAGATCCAAGCCATCGTTTCCGAGGCTCACCAAGGGGCTTTTGCCGATGGCGAAAAGCATGAAGTCTGGAGACTCGAAGAGAGACATTTAGCCTTCATCAATTGGGACGAGATTTTCTTTGAGCTCGTTCGCTACAAAAACGAACGTAGCTGGTTTAATTTCAATCTCAACAAGGAGCTGCTGAAAGACCTCATTCTTGAAGGCGGCTGGTTCAAGCTACAGATTCCAGAAGAAGAAATTGAACCCACCAGTTTCACGAATATTCGACGTTGCCAGGAAGTCATCGTCGCCTTGCTTAAGAAGTATTGCGATCGGTTCTACGGGTACAAGAAAGACGAGTTTGAGAAGCCGCATATGGGCTACAAGGAAATCACTCCTGATGATCCCAATTTCTTTGACGAGTACCGGATTGCTGTCGACAAGTCTGCAGAAAACATCATTAGGGAAGTCCAAGAACTTCAGGAAGCAATCAACAACGGCGACCTCAAAGACCAAGGCCTTCAGCTTCAATCTTTTGTTTTCCAACAGCACCTCTACTATCCACTCCTGCATGTAAACGGGAAGGAAACATCAGCTCTCGTCAAAGTCACGCCAGTAGACCTCAATGAAGGAGAAAAGGACTTCGTCTTCGACCTCCGAAAATTCTACGACACTAACACAAGTTGGTTCGAAGGCCGCGAGCTTTATCTGTTGCGCAACCTGAGCAAAGGCAAAGGCATTGGTTTCTTCGAAGCCGAGAATTTCCATCCGGACTTCATCCTCTGGCTTGTAGAAGACGGCAAGCAGCACATCGCTTTTGTAGACCCTAAGGGCATTCTGCGCCTGCGAGGCCTGGAAGATCCCAAAATCATGTTCTTCGAAAAGGTCAAAGAGCTTGAGCATCGCCTCAAAAATGACAACGTCACCATGACCTCATTCATTGTCTCGAACACACCTCTGGAAGAAGTCAAATGGTGGTCAGGTGGCGATGCCGTTGAATTTGGCAAGCGCAATGTGCTATTTCAGAAAGAAGATAAAAGGATATACGTTAAAACGCTTTTAGAGGAACTTATCGCATAAAGGACAGAAGTGGGTCGGTAATCCCCCCGAAAAAAAGTAGTTCTGAAAAGTAGAATTTTCTCGTAATCAAAACGCAGGAGATTTTACATGAAGAAGTCCCGTTATTCCGACAGTCAAATTTTGAGTATTTTGAAGCAGGCCGAAAACGGCGTGCCCGTGGTTGAGCTTTGCCGTGAACACGGTATGAGTAGCGCTACCTTCTATAAATGGCGTTCCAAATATGGCGGCATGGACGCTTCTCTGATGGCTCGCATGAAGGAGCTGGAGAAGGAAAACCGACTTCTCAAGCGCATGTATGCCGAAGAAAAGATGAACGCCGAAGTCGTTGCAGAGGCACTTGCAAAAAACTGGTAAGGCCGTCTCGTCGCCGCGAGATGGCCAAAAAAGCCGTGAAAAGGAAACGGTTGAATATTCGGCAGTCCTGTGAAGCTTTCGACATTAGCCAGACATGCTACAGGTACGAACCAAAATTGTCGGCCGAGAATGAACGTGTGGCGGATTGGCTTATTCGTCTGACCACCAATCAGCGCAACTGGGGATTCGGACTATATTTTCTATACCTGCGTAACGTCAAAAAGTTTGGCTGGAATCACAAACGCGTGTACCGGATTTATTGCGAACTGGAATTAAACATGAGAATCAAGCCTAAAAAACGTCTAGTACGCGAGAAGCCTGAACCGCTCGCCCAACCTAAGGCGATCAACCAAGCGTGGTCTATGGATTTCATGCACGACCAGTTGCGGGATGGCCGCAGCTATCGATTGTTCAATGTGATTGACGACTTTAACCGGGAAGGCTTGGGCATCGAAGTGGACTTTTCATTGCCAGCTGATCGGGTGATCCGCTCCTTGGAACAAATCATTGAATGGCGTGGTATGCCACAGGCAATTCGTTGCGACAATGGTCCTGAATATATTAGCCATCGGCTTCAGATTTGGGCGAAGAAAAAGGATATCCGGTTTGATTACATCCAGCCAGGCAAGCCACAGCAAAATGCATATGTTGAACGATTTAATCGGACTGTGCGTTATGACTGGCTCAACCAATATTTGTTTAAAAGCATACAAGAGGTTCAGGAGCATGCCACCAAGTGGCTTTGGACATACAACAATGAACGACCGCATCTTGCCCTTGGGGGGATCCCCCCAAGGGCAAGACTGACCGAGGTAGCGTAGTCTCTACTTTTCAGACTGACTAGAAAGGGGAGGATTACCTTAACAGTTCGAAATCATTTCCTTTTGAATTGCTGATCATCCCAACCTCCTTCAATTGAATCACAGATGAAGGGAAAAACTAGCACAAGGGCGGCCTAGTCTCTACTTTTCAAGCCTACTGAAAATAAAAGAATTACCGAACGACCTCATGAATATCTCTACAACATGACGCCAATTAAATCTGCTGCCCAGAGGGGAGGGAATCCCCCGGCCCTCTGGACAAACCCGAAAATACAGTGAAAATTTCTATTCGTAGGAGCCCCTGAGATGCAGAATTTCACACAGGCTTTATTCTTCACGTATCCCATATTTAGAAAAAACAAACGACAGACCACAGAAAACAATATCAAACAAATACTGGACAACCAACCACAAAAACACAACGGATGCGGTAATTTCTTTAGGTACAAAAAGCAAATGGTTGTACAAATAAATCGCCGAGACTTGAGACACTCCTAAACCAGAAATAGAAATCGGCAAAAGTTGAATAATACTAATTATGCCAGATATACAACAAACTTGAAATACCGTTATGTCAGCACCATAAAATTTAAAAAGCAGCCACGTCATGCAATAGGAGACACCCCATTTACCTAACGTGCAAATAAAATTGATGTTTAATGTCGATGGACTTTTTACCAAAGAACGACAAAAAACCCAAAACCCACTAAAATAGTCAACATATTTTCCAAGTAAAATCCGTTTTACTACCGCATGTATGAGGCCGTGAAATTTAATATATAGCCCTGCGCTAAGGATAAAAACAACCACATAAAAAACAATGAGCACCTTCATTTGTGGAGCAAATAGAATCGTTCCAATAAATGCAAACAAAGAAAAAAAGCTCAAGGATATGAGCTTATCAAAAATAGTTACCGCCAACGATGCACCAAGCGGGACAGCGTGCTTTTTTAAAAAAACAATAATTGAGAAATCTCCAGAACGGCCAGGCATAACTAAAGCCATCAGACGGCTATAATTCACTGCGTTCACCAAATCAAAAAGCCCCACCCTATATGATAAATGGGCAAGAAAAGACTGAAGACCGATCGCGGTAAATATTCGTGTTAATAAAGCAACCGCAACCATTGGGAATAGAAGTCTTTTATCAAAACTTTTCAACAAACCCCAGAATATTGGTAGATCGATTTTATAAAATAAAAAGGCTAACAACAAACCCGCAACAAAAGACTTGGTAACGTTTTTATGATTTAATATACTTTTTTTTATACTCATTCTAAATCTAAATATGCTGAATAATTATAAAGGAGAAAACAGACCGCCAAGGAATTTATTAATAATAACAAAAAAATGAGAAATCATATTACGAATGCCAAAAGTTCTCCAAAGAAAGCTTCCCCTCTCTCAACAGGCGCAATTTCCCTCGAAACCAAGCGAAAATCCATTTCCCGTATTTTTTGATAACAAAACTATAAATGAAATGAACGAGGAACCACCGGATATTGAGCCAAAATTTTGAAGGTTTTACCGTAGGATCGGGAACTGTTGTCACTTCTTTACGAAATGCTAAATCCATAAAATCTGCGTGCTGGAAGGGGTATTTGATAGTACCATCCTCTTTTTTATATACGCCCCCCTGACGAGCGTAAGACAAAAGATTGTTCCCTTCAAGGTCTTGATACTCTAACTCCACATAGTCGGCGATATCGTCCACTGCAGCCAGCGGTACCAAGCCGGGGAAAGGTGTCGGTTCAAGGTCAAGATTGATCGAATCTTCAAAAACATTACCGTAAGACCGGTCACCTACATAGGAGTCACACATTTCGATCTTCCCAAAATTATCCACAAGAATATGGCGAACACCAATCATGGACAATCTTCCAAGTCCGCTTACTTCACAAAGTTGATACTGCAAATTTGCACGATCCATATATCGCGCAGTCTTTATCCACTGGTCTTCGGTATATGCTCCTGGGTACTTTTTACCCCGGTATAAACCTCGAAAAGCACGAATATGAACAACCAAACCGTTCGCATTGAAAGCGGGCAAATATTTGCTTTCAAAGTCATCAATCTGAGGAGGGTACATCACATAGACAATTGAAGGTTCAATACCGGCCGCACGCAGTTTCAGGCACTGCTGGATAAATGTATCCACATCTACCTGTGTTGGGTGAAAAGATGTATTAATATTAAGTCTTTTCTCTCTAGCCAGTCGTGTAGCCAACAATTTATCCAAAGGAAGAGATAAATTAGTGGTAATTTTTGCTTCCCAATTTTTATTTTCCGCAACCATATCAAGGACATCAAAAAAATACTGGGCAAGAGTCGGTTCACCATAGGAAAAATAAAAAACAGTATGAGTATCGCCAAAATGTCTATTAAAGGCAGTTTTCCATTCCTCAATCGAATGTTGAAAATGCATCCCCTTGTTAACGCTTGTTGATACATAACAATAAGGGCAAGCATAATTACAATGAGCATAACGTCCATTAAATTGCCAAAGAACAATCATTTGCCTACGGATCAAAACCGGAAGTATCGCCTGCACCATAACTTTGTACCCTTCCGAATTTGGATGAATAGCATCTTCTAGCCCCAAATAAATGGGATCGAATGTACGCATCCAGTAATCGTAGACATTGGCTATAAGAACTTTAAATTTGGATGCCACCTTAAGAATAATCTCATTATATTGTTTGATCTCATCACTTATCCCCTGTCTTCCTTCTTGAGAAAACCGATATGTTGTACCATTAAAATCAGGTTGAATAGTACAAACAACAACGTGTGATAAATTTCGGGTAAGTGTTTCCAAAATGGTAGTATAGTTACGTTCAAACTCCTCAAGCTCCAATCCCTTACGCCAATCATTCATACCAAAATTAACAACAGCAGAATCAACATTGGAATCAATGACCGTTTGTAAACGCTGCAATCCATCTCTCGATGTTTCAGAAGAGATGCCCATTTGGAGAATTTCTATAGAATAGCCTTCCTTGGCTGAAAAAACTTTTTGCAACTTTTTCTGCAAATAACTGACACAGCCTTTAGCTATGCTATCACCGAATAATGCAACCCGTTCATTTTTTTTCATGAACCACATCTCCTTTACGATTTAATCGGTAGCGGACTGAGAGTAATGCTGACGAAAGCACGTCGTAACCTCTTAAAACGGTCTGGCTACTTTTGATATAAGGGGTCAAACTGCAAAGCGATTGGTGCCAACGCAGAGGAAAAAAAAGCCGTTGTCGTTCACATCTATCTTCGACCTTTTCGGTTAGCCCAACTAAAAATCTTGTTGCTTTGTGTTCCTTGCTATCAACAAGGTCTATATAGTCTGTATAATCAAGATTGCGCGGCGAAACAAGAAGCCCTTCCAACCCTAATTCTCGAAAAATCTCCTCACCCCGATCATCGCGTTTTTCCATAACTACAGCTGGCCTTCCTTCAAGCATCGCAGCCACTCCCGCACTACTTCGTAAGCTAAGAAGAAAATCCATCTCATCCAATCGAGCATATCGTAAAAACACATCTTCACAAAACGGATGTATTACTACACGGTCTGGATCACATAAACGATCCCGTAATATCCTAGCCAAATGTTCCTCATCCTCCCGCTCAAATAAACGACCAACAGGACCTCGCCGTTTTATTTTAAAAGCAAAAAGGTGAAGCTCTGTGTCTGGAGCAGCCTTCAATTCTTTGTCCCCATAAGCGGCCAGCAAATCCAGCAAAGCCGTCGGAGCTAAGCCAAAATTACGCCTTCCAACCAAAGCGATTCCCACTTTCCGACCAAGTACACCCTTTCGAATAGCATTACCTTGACATTTATCAGAGCGAGCAAGCTGCACAAGAGGGTCACCGACAATTTCAATAGGAACACGGACATACGGCTTAATATATTCACCCACACTTTGAGTACGCACACTCACAGCACTAGCTCGCGCCAACAACTCGAATAACGCCATGCGCGACATAGCATTAAGATGCTGTACAGGACGATCTGTCCCAAAACCAAAAAAAATAACGGGAATATTCAATCGTCGCAATTGATGTAAAGAGGGCATCCAACGAAAAGAAGCGAGTCCATCGTCACAGACGACACAAAGATTACAACCAAAATGATCTACAAAAATAACGTCAAGCTGAACATGAGCGGCCGCTTCAAGAACTAAATCCTCGACTAATACCCGCACCAACTGCGATGTATACCCCACAAGGCGGACTTTAAGCATGGGAACACCCGCCAAAGAAAGCGATGGACGCTTTGCAGGGCCATGATTCGGCTTGAATATTTTATCCATGGTGGTCCAGAAAGTATGAACCATGTATTACAACTCCTTTTGCGCTCAGCCACAAATACAGATCATCTCGAACAGAAATCCGTTTCGGCTCTTACTCGATGCGTACGTATTCCCAACTGCCGAGCCGAGTTAATGCGCTCTACTCCATCATCCACCAGAAGGATTTGTTCAGGAGCAAGGCCAGAACTGTCAACGACAGCACGCAAGAGTTGATCATTGTCCTCAAAATCTTCACCAAAGAACTCAGCATCAAAAGTCAATTCGAGATGCTCAAGAACGAGATGCGCGTTAGACTTGGAGGCGTTTGTCACCAGCCAACATGGTACTATACCATGAAATTGTGTCCATAAATCATATCCTTCTCGAACTAAAGAAATTAAAGGGATAAAATGGGGATAAAGATCTTTTTTGCGTCGATGCACGGCTTGAGCGACCTCAGGTGTCCCAGATCGTTTTGGCCCCCATTCGTTCCAACTTTTACCCACATAATCACAATATTCTTCCGGCACAAAAGAACACCCCAGTTCAGTAAACGCTTTAGCGTAGGCTTTTGCATTAGCAGAGAAAGAGTGAGCGAGTGTTCCGTCCAAATCAAAAAGAACAAGCTGTGAAGTCACGATGCGACCCTCATGCTTCGAACCAATTCATCTGTAAGTCGAAGGCTCAAGTCATAGTAATATTTGGACAGTTTTGGACTAGTCCGATACTTATAATCAAGCAACCTGATATAATGTGATATCTCAAAAAAACGGCTTTGTTGATCCAATGCTTCCGACCAAACAGGAAATAAACGGCTAAACCTTTCGCCAATATAAAGATAAACCTTTTCTAAGGCTTCCCGCGACTGTGCTCCGCTATATTTCGAACGTTCGTAAAACGAAAAAACAGATTGACGAATTTTGCCAACATCCAACGCCCATGGAGCAAAATAGGACGGCGATGGATTGGAATCAATAAGAACAAAAGAATCTGCAGTGAGTAAAATATTTTCAAAAGTCAAATCACCATGAACCAACCCAGCCCGACAATGTTCCAATGCGGTTTTCCCATTGAGGCATGCACGCAAATCCTGCAACCGGGCATTCAATTCCGAAGCCCCTCCCGCCAAGCGGCCATAACTCTCTAACCGTTTGTTTAAATAGTCAAAATAAGCATAAATATCGTAAGATTCATTATGCTTCGCATATAAATTATCATGCATCAACGTGACTATTTCTGACAAACGTTGAAAAGCGGCATATGGAGAACACATCGTACAAAAAACATCCAAACTGATACCAGGGAAATACTCCATGCTATAACCACAGGAATCCGTCTTGATAGGCTTAAGGACATGTCCAGGAAGTTTTTGCGCTAAACGCTTCATGTGTTCAGCTTGGGCAAGCAACTTTTCTTCCCCCCCAGACCGGGCCGTCTTGCGCACGGTCCGACCTAAAAACTCTATGGAAGAACCGGAAATCCCTCCCCGTTCATCAACCCCAGAACAAACATGACTCATATCCCCTCCCGCTCAAAAGCGACAAGCCCTTCTGGTGTACCTAAATCAATAAATTTTGAAGCAGGCCTGACTATCACCTTGTCATGAGTCTGTGCATAAGCATTCAATATTTGCGACATGTAAAATTCACCTTTGGTTTTTTCCCCAGCAGCAAGACATTGTTCCAAAGTTCGTGCCAACCCCTCACCATCACTAAAATGATAAATTCCACCAACGGCATGATGAGAAACGACCTGTTTTTCCACTGCTGCGCGCACAAAACCATTTTCCAATTTTACATAACTTTTGGATGGACAATTAGACTGAAAAGTTAAGACAGATCCATCAATACGATTATCATTCCACCCCGGAGAAGCAAAAGCTGATACTGCTGAAATATCACAATCAACAACTGCAACATGAGACGTATTACAAAAATAATCCAAAGCACAATACACTGTGTGTGCCGCCCCTTCTAAGGGCGTCCGTTGTTCGACGAAAGTGGCCTCTGGCAAAAGCCCACGTAAGGCGTAACGCAAAACAGGAGATTGCTGGGCATGATAGATGACTATAACATCTTCTTGGGCACAATGAATCGATTCCAACGCATATTCCAACATGAGCTTGCAGGAAACCGGCAAAAGACATTTGGGCAATGTGACGGATTCTGGGTAAAATCGTTTGCCGTGGCCGGCAACAGGAAATATAACTTTCATATATGGCGTTCCTTGTGTTCGATCCAAGACAAAATATAAGGTCGTACAAGCCGCTGATAAATGCTGTCTACATCCGCGTCCTCAGCAAAAATTCTTTCCGAAAAATGATTCTGTTCCCAAAAAGAGTCCATCCATGTACCGAAGCGTCTATTGTTTTTACGAAAACCTTCTCTATCGATGAAATTGATAGAAGGAACTCGGGCGATAAAGAAAAAATGTTCGAAGCTACCCCGCCCACCGACAAAGAGCTGAGATTGCATAACTATCTGATAAAGTGTTCTCAAGGGAACACCTTGAGTATAATTATCAACAAGACTGACTGTATGCCCCCCTTCCAGTTCAGGGATATACTGATTGCGCGTAGAGCCGAGAATCAATGCCGTCACCCATGGCGCCACTGCGGGATCGTCGACCATTCGTTGATATAAAGCCGTGACCAAATCTGCGTTGCGCCTCAAATGTAACGCGACGACAAACCTATCCAAAAGGTTATTTTGCTCGCGCCATTTTTGCGCCGATTGCACGTCTTCTGAAATAAATATTTCTGGGAATAAGGCATCGGCCCATGCATCCGGTGAAAGATAAGGTCCCCACACACGCCTAAAGGCATTATCTGGAAACCAATATTCACCTTGTTTATATGGCACCCCTCCCCTATGCTCATCAATAAAAGAAACATTGGCGAGAAAATCCGCAATAGGATTAATAAGGCCACCATCAGCGTTCCGTTCAACTCGAGTTTGAGCATACCCAAACCTTTCCGGGCACGGTGCCTGATCTATGTTGTCAGTATACACCACATGCAAAGGACGATGCGAGTTGCGCTTCTTGAAATATTGCAAATAGGGCAGTAGCAAAACAACATCGCCAAGCCCACCATGAATCCCCACAACCTTCGGTGTCTCGGAATGACAAAGAGTGTCGTCTATCCAGTGGTCACGAATAAAAACAGGCCTTCGATTGCCAACAACAACAACTCGATTATAGCGAAGGTGCGACCAAATCTTCTTGAGCCGCTGCATCAATATCGTCTCAAGACTTTTCATGTGGCGGGATGCGCTTTCAGCGTCTTACAAACATAAAGAACTTCTTCGTCCGTTAGCTCTGGATAAAGTGGCGGACAAATATGATGGCCACAAAAAGTATCTGCACATGGGAAAGAATTATTTTTAAACTCTGCCTCGAATACTGGCTGCCTATGCAATGGCATTCGATAAACTTCACCTGTCAAACTTATTCCGTTGATTTTACAGTAATTTTCAGCTTCTTCAGACGGCACCGGGGATGCACAAATCACTTTATAAAATGTTGAATGAATATCCTCTGGACACGGCTGAACAGCCCAAGCAGTTCCACTGAGTTCGTGACGGTACAATTCAGCCAGATACTGTCGTCGCTGAACTCGATCGTTCAAACGGTCACACTCAAGAAGGCCGAGTAGCCCTTGAAACTCCGTAAGTTTAAAATTAGAGCCGCTCCGAATAAAAACATTCGTCTTTTTCGGATCTTGCCCGAACTGTCTAACAGACTTACATAAGTCTGCAAAGGAATCGTCATTCGTGGTGATCATGCCGCCTTCGGCACAGGTCATAACCTTGGTTGGAAAAAAAGAAAAACAACCCGCCAGTCCTAACGCACCCGCAGATGTTCCTCGATAGGACCCCGACTGAGCATGAGCCGCGTCCTCAATAAGAGGAACGCCATATTCATCACACAAATTTATAATACGCTGCATAGCTGGACTGACCAGCCCTCCAATATGCACAGCAATGACAGCAGCAATGTCACCTGTAGTCCGTAAAGCATGCTCGACAGCGTCAGGAGCAATACCATAACCATCTAATTCGATATCCAAGGGGACGGGTAGACCTCCTGCATTACGAATTGCCATGGCTGTAGCTATAAAAGTATTTGTCGGAAGTAAGACTTTTTTGCCCTCAACACCCAATGCTCGAAAGCATATCTCCAAGGCTGCCGTTCCATTGCTTACAGCAATAGCATGGCGGGTTCCACAAATCTTAGAAAAGGCAGCCTCAAAAGCACGAACTTGCGGACCATTGGTTAAAATCCCAGATTCGAAGATTCGATCGCACCCATCATGAAACCGTTGACGTAAATTATCATCGAACTGCAATCGAAAAATAGGAATATCCATAACCATACTTCTTTCTTAAGAAATTATAATGGGGGTAACATCGCCGTAGCACATACGATCTTGGCCATAGTGGATGGGAATGGGAAAATTCTGTTTATTGCTTGGTCCGGTGACAGACTCCAATTTATCCCCTGGACGGAGCCTGTTGTCCACGACCAGACATGTCACGACCCCATTTGCACACGTCACAACAGCACGATTTTTGACGATTTCAACAACAGTCCCAGGAGGCGCAGGAAGGGGCTTTTTTTGAAACTGCACAACATACAACTCCACATTTTCATCTTCCCCAAAACGACAAGTTCGTGGGCCAGGATACGGTGGAAAATTAAGAGCTCTAGAAAAACGAAGTAAAAAATCCCCGCGCCACTCCCAAGAAATCCACCGATCATTAGGCATTCCCTGCACATGGTAAAACTGCCCAGGATAAAGTGGAATTTGAGGCTTCCAGCCTGTCAATATTTTATCGAGCGTCCTTGAAAAATCTGCAACAACAAAACGGCACAAGCGATCATACAGGGTTTTAGCAGTGTCCTCGCTCCTAATAAGCGTCTTATTTTGATGCACAATCAATCCACTATCGATTTCCGGCGTTACACGATACGTTGTAAACCCCGCGACATCATCCGCCATAAGAGCATGCACAACAGGATAACACCCTCGATTATATGGAATAATGCCCAAATGAGTATTGTAAACCTCGCCGTGTACTGCTTCGATAAACGGCTTGTGAATAATTCCATCATAACCGCCTAAAATCACCAAATCAACATCACACGCACGATCAACAATATCCTCATCATTAACGTTCCGGGCTCCTAAATATGAAACATTGGCATCTTTACATAAATATTGAAAAGAACGTTCAAATTCACTGACATGAGCTGCAGGATATCGTTTACTTGTCGCAAAGGAGACGTCTAACCCTTTCTCCACTAACAATCGCATGTACTCCAAACCAAATGAGCAAAGGCCGAGAAAACCAATCTTCATAGTATCTTCCTATGCATTCGTTTTGATCTTTCGCATGATGGGCACAAGAGCTTTATACGAACAATTACGACAATGTCGGTGAGCTTTATTTGCTGTGAGACTCTCACGTATATCTTTAAGAAATGAGTTCTGATACAAGTCTTCAATTTTTTCCTTATAGATGTTGCCTACACACCACTTATCGGAAAGAGATATGACACAGGGAAATACATTTCCGTGCACATCCACATACATCCGCTCGAAAGGCCAAATGCAACTACTGTAATCAAAATTTTCGTTACCTGCGATAAGGACTTGAAACGGTTCTTGTATATTTTTCTCATGAATGCTACGTAAGGTTTGAATATAAGCACTATTGGAATAACGCTCAGGGCTTGCCAAACTGTTATCTGCGGACCAATCTTGCACCGGATTAATTCGTAACTCATCAATCGGATAATCATATAAAAGTGAAATAAGGTCTTCAATCTCGTTATGATTTAAATCAGAAGCAGTAAAACTAACCACAAATAAATTTCCCTCTTGCTTACAGCGAGCCAACTGCTTCATGCTACGCCATAAGACATCCCATTTGCAGCCATGACGAAGATCCTCATAGGTTTCTTGACAGCCTCCGTCAATCGACAAGTAAAGGACATCCAATTCCTTAAGATTGTCTATAAGCTGTTCATCTGAAAGGGACCAATTAAGATTGGTAGAACTCATCACGGACGCAGATGGGAAATGAGTCTTCAAGCAATGCACAAGAGAACCTATATCTGGATGCAAAAAGCACTCTCCGAGCCCTTGTAGCTTTACATACTTCACTTGATCAAAATGTTTACATAATGCATCAAGTTCTTGTATATTCATGTGACGAGGTTCTTGACTTTTAAATTTTCTGATACAAAATTTGCAATCTGCATTGCAATAATTTGTCGGCTCAATCTGCAAATATCGAACAACAAGACTTTCGTCCTGACTATATTGAAATGTATTATGAACAAAATTTTGCATATTCTTTCCATGGTCTTTTATAATCTTTGACGATAAAATTGTTACACTTAATCGAATATAACAAAGTGTGCCTCGCTCCACAACTATCTCATATTTTGGACTTTTCCACTCGACTCCCGACAAGATTCCGCCCATTGATTGGAGGTCTGTATCGTTTCCGGCAACTTTGCGCAAGCGGCTCACGGTTGAATGCAGCAGCCCTAAAGGGGCTCAAAACAATTCGGCAGAAAAATTCAACAAATTCCAAAATGCTTAATAAAAAAAGACTCTAAACTCATATAACAACACACAACATTTAATTATTATCTATCAAGTCAAAGATTTTAGACATATTTTCTCGCTCAGAAGTATGTGCTTTCATATAATATGCATTCATTTTTTCAAGCACCTGATCCAGGTTATTTTCTATATGATTCAGGACCTGACTAAACCCTTCTATAGTTACATTACTGACGGGGACAGCCAATGACTCCAACCCTCCACCGGCAAGCATACCGTCGACTTTCTGACTATAACTCAATGCCACAAAAGGCGTCTGCGCTACAATGGAATAGATCAAGGAATGCAACCGCATGCCTACAGTAAGCCTCGCCCGCTTCATCAATGACATCACAACTTCAGGCTTCATTTGAGGATCATCAAGAATACGACAATCACCATGTATTCCCTCAGAGACATGTCTGGCTACCAAAGAATCTTTTCCTGCCCGAAAAGCATGAAAAACGATCTGACTGCCATACCGTCTAATCAATTCATTGCAGCATTTCTGCATACTGGTAATGAAAGAATCGTAGCTGGCCTGTTGAAATTTTGACTTGATATTGAATTGGGTCGCAATTTTCACAGGAATAAGAGGATGAGTATCAAACCAATGTCGAAGTGAAACAAAAATGAATTTCGGAGCAATAGAGTATTGATGCATTACAGCATCACTTTTCGCCTCATCTGGTCGCTTGAAGGAAAAAACTGGATCAAAGGCAGACGTGATGGGGACCTTGACTCCAAGCTCCTGCAAAAGACTATATGAGCTGTTATCTCGGACGATCACATGCGCCGCGCGACTCAAATATTTCTTTGCTAGATACTTATTGATTGAATATTTGAGAGGCCCAATACTATTTCCATAAACAATGCACGGTTTAGAATATTGTGTGGCGACTTTCAAAAACTTGAGCCATCTATAAGGATTGTAAACTGTCGTTTCATCCTGAATTAGCCCACCTCCTCCTAACACGACCATATCCGACTTGCGAACGGCGTTTACTATTTCTTTATGAGAACTGAGAGAATATGCATCAATTCCATGGAAACGCCGTGTAAATTCAGCATCAAATGACAAAGCCATTGGATGAATAGCCCGACCATTCATTTGCATTAGCATAGCACGCAATAAAGCTTCATCTCCGGAATTTGGCAATCCAGAAGCACAAGCAAACAATATTTTCTTCATTATGTTCTCCACAAAAAAGGCAAACATCCATGCATTGCAAAACAATCTTTGATAAATGTTATGCGCATATTCTCACACAAATTTACCAAAAGAAGCTTTTCAAAAAAGACCTAAACGTTAAAATTCGAGCCCCATGTTCAATGCTCTTTGAGCAAATCACTTCCCTTATCAAGGGAACACTTGAATGGTGTTACCATGGGATTACAACGACAGACTTTCTCGTCAATTTCATGCATGAGAACCATCAGAATCACAAATAAGCGTGACCAGTTTGTCCCAGGAAAAACTTTTTTTCGTTTCTTGAGCCTTAAGAAGAAGATGGCTTAGCATCGTCTCCTTAAGGCTGGCAATAAGAGCCTTTGCCAATTCATCTGGATTAGAAGGAGGAACGAGTAGTCCATTTTCTCCGTCTTGAATCACTTCCGACAAATTGCCAACATTGGTAGCCACAACTGGTTTTCCAAATCCATAAGCCAACTGAGAGACACCACTCCCCGAAGCGGATCTATACGGCTGCACGACGATGTCAGCAGCTGCAAAATACCATGGTAGGAACTCATTTGATACATATTTGTCAACCAAACGAACATGCTTACCAATGCCAAGCGTGGAGATCTGTTCCAAATATATATTCTTGTCTTTCCAAAATTCGCCAACGACTAGAAGAGTTACATCGCGGGCAGCAAGGACTGCGGGCATGGCATCCAGCAAGACATCTAACCCTTTGTAGGGACGTACGAACCCAAAAAAAAGTAAAACATTTCCCTGAAGATTGAACTTTTGAACAGCCCTAGCATGATCAATGAGTTCGACAGCTAAAGGCGCATATGTAGGGTGAAACCCTGTTATTACTGAAAAATTCTCACCAAGAAATCTTTTCGCTTTTTTGCTCTCCAGATTCGACTGAGTTACAATACTGTCCGCTCGAGACAAAGTTATGCGAGTAATCATTCGTTTCGAAAAGGACGACTCATGTTCTACGACATTATGACATAAAAAGACGATCCGAGTTGAGGAAAACAACCGCATCCATGTGGTAAGGACTAAATAAAACGGTGCCCAAAAAACAACCCACCAAGGCAGCACAAGTAAATCAGGTTGAAACCGTACAATTTCCCGAGCGGCCTGAATCCAAGTTATTGGATTTAATGAATCCACAAGAAACTTAACCCCGTGTGCTCGAAGTGCTTCAGCGCTTGGATCCTTGTCGGATGTTCCAGGGAAAAGCCATGACGGGTACTGACGTTTGTACGAAACAAACTGAACATCATGTTTTTCCCTCAAGGCCTTGTACAACAATGTTGTGTGATGCGCTATACCACCTCGATAGGGATATGTAGGACCAACAAGACTAATACGCATGAATTTCCTTTAATCACGACGACAATTATTGCTTACTTCAGCGTCCTGAAAATCCAATTGCTGTTTTTGACGAAAGCGTATTTCTTCAAGCAATCTTCGGTTGGCGGAAAGTAAATCTGCCATTAGCGCTATCAAAAAAGTTTGAAAGCCCATCCCAGTTAATAGTCCAGCAAGGATTAAGGACTGAATATGCCCGCTTCCACCACCAATGAAATAGTAATAAAGGAATCGGATACCTACGAGCACCCCCATTAGAAATAGAATGGCGGCGATAAGTGAAAAAAAACGAAATGGTTTATAGACTACAAAAATTCGAATAATAGTAAAAACACTTTGTTTGATGTAGGACGGGATATCTTTGACAAGGCGGGAAGGCCTCAAGTCTTCGTTCACTTGCACAGGCACTGAAGTAACAGACATACCCTTTTGACCAGCTTGAATAATGGTCTCCAACGTGTAGGTGTAATTATTAAAAACCAATAACTGCTGTGCGGCTATTCTGGAAATTGCCCGGAATCCACTAGGAGCATCAGGGATGTTAGTACGACTGGCTATACGCACAACCCAGCTACCAAGGCGCTGCAACAGTTTTTTCAATGGAGAAAAATGATCAATAGAGGCGATGGGACGTTCTCCGACAACCATGTCAGCAGTTCTTTCCAAAATGGGGCGAACTAAATCAGGAATGTTACCAGCATTATATTGATTATCGGCATCCGTATTAACAATAACATCCGCCCCCAAAGCAAGACATGCGTCAAGCCCAGTTCTGAAGGCAGCAGCCAACCCTTTATTATTAGGATGACTGATGACATGATCAACTCCATTTTTTTTTGCCTCGGCAACGGTATTGTCACTACTACCATCGTCGATGACCAACCATTCAACTTTCGTGAAACCAGGTACACTACGGGGAAGTGCCGCAAGAGCGACGCTCAAAGTTTGCTCTTCGTTGTAGCAAGGTATTTGAATAATCAACTTCACGGTATAGCTCCTTGGTAACGTGCAAAGAAAAATTTGTTTATTTCAATCTAGTTGCTGTTAATTCATGGATATGTTTCAAATTTTCTCTTTCCTAATGGACTTGCTGTTCGTTGGCAAGTCACCGATCAAGTCATTCGAAAATTAGCCATGATTCACCTCGACCACAACAACAGCTGACAGAGTGCCTAAAAACTCCGAAATATCATCAATATCGATCCAATAATATTGCTTTCGTTTCCAAATCACCTACATATCCATTAGAGTCTACCAACATATAAGAATCTCCATCCCTGATAATAGAAGGAAAATCTGTGAGATGGATATTATGCACACGGTTATATGGCGTTCTTCCGAAATACCGCTCATTTGTATAAAGTGCACGGAATTTGATTATACGTTTAATCGATTCTCGTTCAGTTTCTCCTTGAAGAATATACACAGGGTTGCCTTCTTCTTTGGCTCCGCGAACAAGACTCATGGTGCGATTTGTCTGCATATAACCTGTGTCCAAATGAATACGTTTCACTGCGTTTACCGTAATGGGAATAAACAAAGCAAAGAAAAAAATACTTCGAATGACTTGATCTTTCCTGTTCGATGAACTCAAACATTTCAAGGCGGACTTGTTAAACCGGGGAGCCGACAAAAACAACAAAATGGTTAAAAGTGCCAATTCGAATACAACGGACTGATACCGAAAAAGCACTCGTTCAGGTCGAGTGAAAGGGAAAATAGACGTAACAGCGTACGCATGTCCCAAAAAACCAAATAAAAAAGGAACCGCTGTAATAGATATGTCATTCCACTTTTTATTCAGTGCGATCACCGCAACGATAATTGTTGAATAGTATAATACAGCTGGAGCCCGACCAGGATACTTAAAATAGACCAAGAAATTTGCCAAATACTGCAATAAAGAACTTGAACAAGACTGCCATGTATTGGTTGCAAGATTAATAGCACGAATCGGACGATGCGAATCTTGGATAAGCTCCATTCTGCCGAAAGAACTGCAAGTCAATGTATTGAAAAAAAAGGTTTCAACAGCAAAAAAAACTACGAACACACTTAAAAAACAAACACCATTACGAACAAAATTTTTCTTGTCATCCGAAAACAGATATAAAAGAGAAAGAAACGCTGGAATATAGTAAACAGTTGTGATTTTTGCTCCATATGCGATAAAAAGGAAAAAAGCACTGATAACTATATTGAATTTATCTTTTTTGTCTCGCCAACGGATTAAGAAATAGAGAGCTAACAGCACAAAGGGTACAACCGTCCCCATGGGTAAAAGTTGAGTCCCCTGGCGCAGCATGGGGTCCGAAAAAATCAGCAAAATAGCTGCGACTAATCCCAATCGCCACGTACGTACTTTCTCCAACAACAAAAAAGCAAAAAGCGCAGACAAAGTAGAAGTAACAAAAGGCCATATATAATAGAATTTAGGGGCAGTTCCAAAAACTTTCTGAAGCAAAAAAAGTGGAATATTAATGGCCCATCGGCATGCATGGTGATTCAATTGAAAGGGGACTTCGCCAAAAAGGACATACTGTTTAACAATTGACCATTTATAAATGGCATCGCCTCCACTTTCGACCACATTGGAAGTCAAAAAACGAAAAAACAAAGAAAAAGATATCAAAAATAAAATATTTACCCACAATAAAACATATCGTTTTTCAAAAAAATTCTTAATATTTGTCCAATCATACATTAGCGCCTCTTTTTAATTTGTAGCCGTATACCTGGCAATAGCTCACTTTCAAACGTTTTTTTACACAAGTTAGTTGCTCTTAATTCTGGTCATAAAATAACGATCAAGAAAATAAGCTGTAAGCCAACAGAGAGATAAAACACTAAGGATATTAAAACCCCAATATTGTTTTGGAATAAATGGTACCAAAACCAAACGAAAAATTACTATTCCAACAAAGAAGTGTACACCATAAAGGACAAGAGAATGTCGCCCCATCAAAGCCAGTGAAGCGAGAATCCGTTGAGCGAGGGAAGTCTTTGAGCCTTCAAGCTTGCATAATAAAAAGGAAAATCCTGACGCAACACCAAAACAATAAAAATAATATGAAACAGCCATATTCTTAAGCGCACTAACAGGTGGGTAAACAATGAAATAAAAAACTATAGCCAATACTCCTCCAACAAACATAGAGATTAACGCTCGATTACATTTCTCAGGTATATTCATCTCTGCAAAATAATCACCCAATAAAGAAGCATAAACACCTAAACTAACCGTCACAAACCAAGGAAGATCTTGATAAGTTTTTATGTCTGAAGTGATGACATTGAAAAAAAGGCAGGCAGAAGCAAGAAATAGCATGCAATACGTCTTACATCGAAATGAGCACTGATAGTAATTTAAAAAACTATGTAAAACAAGTTCACTGAATATATATATAAATAAAATGTTAAAAAGGACATTAGGAGCCAGTAACAACATCGAAAATTCTTTGATATTTTGCGGGAATTGTGTGTTTAAAATTAAAATTATATTGACAATTAACGTCCCTGAAATCAGTTTAAAACTTTTGTTATAGATTTTACGAAAATCTACAACTGAATGTTTTTTAAATTTAATATTACACATGATTCCAATAATAAAATAAAATAGAAACGGAGCTAAGAAAGATGCATTTGCATGAAAAAAGTAAAGTAAAATTAGAGGAATACTTCCTATTTTTGCTAAAAAATTATTCAACACAAGTCCATCAAACTCAGCAGTCTCGACATAACTAAAATGGGCAACGATCATGCATAAAATGGCCACACCACGCATCGCATCCCACAATTGGATACGTTTGCCTAATTGTTTCCCCATCAAAAGGTCCTTATTATTTAAATTTTGAATAATTCATTGAATATTTGACTCAAACAAAATTCGTGCATGTTCTATTTGTTTGCCAATATCGACAAATGTCCCCTCAATGCAACAAACTATCCCCAAAGAGACTGATTCCAATTCATAAAAACACTTAAAAATACTTTTATCGAGACCGCTATGGACAATTATCACTTCGACAATTTTGCTTTCTTAGAACGAGGGCCCTCTGAAATCTTCAACTTTGTGATTTGATTTATTTCTGGCAAATAGTCTGGTATGCGATAGTCTGTGTCCGTCAAATGATCAAAAATTTCAAACATATATTTATTATTCAAATGAGCAAGGTCCGGGCAGGATTCAAGAAAAACATATGATGGGTTCGTTTTATAAAGCGCAAATGAAGACGACAGTTGGTCACGACGAGAAAAACGGCTGATTTCATTTCTCCAAGCATTGAAAAATATTGAGCAATTATCACTTTTGACATTGGCAACGAATATCCCCGTAACCAAAAGAGGTTGATCATTGATCTCAGCAATATCATGCTTGGTTACATAATAGCCCCGTTGCGCTTCAATAACTGCAGCATCATCCTTCCCTTTCCGAAGACAGGCGGCGACTTCTTCTTCATAACAATTCCTATCGGGATGAGGAAAGACCCCTAAATCAGCATTCGCTCGTTCAACCTTGGCTACATATGGTTCCAAACTATTTCGAACAAGAAAACTTGCGTCTACCCACACAGCATATTCATATCCAAAAAACAATTCATAAGGATTAAGTTTGACGTTACGGGCGAGACGGATAGGATCGTCTTCGGATTTATCAAGTAGAATTTTTTTGAAAGGTTCAAAGACCTTAAGGTCTTTGTCATCCGTAAAAATATAATAGTCAAAAGTCGGATCAAAATATTCAGGGACCTTAAACGATTCGTAGCCCCCTGTAAGCGCCGTGTAGTAAACATTCTTTTTCTTGACAGTAGAAGACTGATATTCTTCTAGGCGAGCGAGATGAGCCTCTTTTGAAATCTGAGATTTATAGTATTTCAATCGCCTCGTATTGCGCTTAGCGATATCTCTAAAACGGATGGAGACTAGAATGGAAACAAAAAACAACGCTGTCAAAACAACATGCGCTGTATCAATATTATGTATATTCATATTACCTCAAGGTATTATGTGCAACATCACTTCTTCCGAGTGTTAACAACTGCTAGCCCTTTATTCCACAGGACTCGCCACCAAGGATAAGGAAGTAGTCTATGGCTATATTTCTGAAGTAATCGTAGCAAGGAATCCGATTTCCTCTCCTTTAAGCAAACAAAAAGAACATGATATTCGCTTCTCAGCGGCCCCAAGTCTCTGATTTCTGCTCGATTTAAAATCGCTGCTGCCTGCTCAAAAAAAACTTTTTGCTCAACCTTATTCACATGAATAGAGGCCCACGCACACATTCCGGCTATTGCCGGAAAATCTATGCGATCAAACCGAAATGCCAAGGCTTTTTCATTTCCGGTTTCCCACAAAATATCCATCATTTTCCCATGAGCCCGGATATTGTCAAGCATACTTCTTGAATTCTTACGCCCTTGAAGTGAAGTATGTCGACGGCGATATTTGACTAATGGTATACGACTAATCGTTAGTGATCGAGCCGCTGTTAATGCTTGAAGCAAGAATACTTTATCATCATGACCAATGACATCCAAAAAAATCAATCCATTATTGAGAACAAATTCCCTATTAAATATCCAAGCAGCAAAGTTCTCTCCTCGCCAAAGTTCCGGCTTTTCTCTAAATTGCGTGGTAATTGGAGAAGAAGGCAAAAAACCATTCATGTTTTTTTCTCTCCCTTTTTTTAAAGACAGTCGGACACCTCGCACAGCATCACTTTTACATCGTTTGGCGAGTTGAGCCAAGTGATCCAACGCCCCCTCGACTAACAAATCATCCTGATCGAGAAATATCAAATACTTCCCGCTGGCATGGTCTAAAGCCGTATTACGAGCGGCGAAAGGGCCACCATGAGACTCCTCATGAAAAAACAATCTAATCTTACTATTTTCAGATTTTGCATCAAGAACGCACTGCACCGAATTGTCCGTTGAACAATCATCTATCGCAATAATCTCCCAATCCAAAAAAGACTGAATTTCAACGGATTTGATTGTCTCCCTCAAAAAGGCAGATCCATTATATATAGGAATAATAATACTGAAAAAAGGACGGCTCATACGCATGCGGATAAGCCGAATTCATTTGCCTAGCAAGAAAAATTTTGATTTCACTCTCTTTTTTCTATTGTAAAAAACGTCTTCGTTGTTATTTCTTTACCAAAACCGTCCAAATTTAATACACAGACTGGCCCAACGGCCACCTGGGCCATGTATAACTTCAATATACAGGCTGTCAGCACGATCGGAAAAGTTCTTCCGCCGTCTCATCGCATGCTTCTGGATTGCAGGGAATCAGATGCCCTGCCCCGTTCCAATGGTCCTCATGATTTTGCCTGCTCCATGTTTTTGATAAATTCCGTGAACTACCTCTATCGCTTCAACAAAGGCATCCATATCCCGCATATCGGAGGTGTCAACGACCTCGATAATCTTATCGATATCCTCTTGCGGCACCCCCCTCCCAAGATACCTCCGAATGCGAATCATACGCCTTCCTTTTCAATTCCTTAGACTTTGATTCGTCCCATTCGCCGTTTTGCAGGCCAGACTCCATCTTGAATTGAAGCAGGTCCTTTGTGTGTTCCATCAATGGCGTTGCTGATTTTTTTTAAAACGGTATATATTGACAATAAATATAAGAATCTCATATGGATGGGTACAGCTGCAGGACTCGTTGGGACAACCTTCTGGGAACTAGCTGCTCACGATATTCCTGTAGCAAACATACTTGTTCCATTTTCAGTCGCATTGGGCGGTTTGATATCCGATTTTCTTATTTGGCAGTTGCTTGTTGAAAAAGGTATTCAGGACACATGATTCGTTTTAATAAACCCAGACTTCTCTTTGCCCTAGGTATTGGCTGCATAGCTCTTGGTTATTCGCTTTGGATATTCTTCAGCATACCCACGGCTGATAAGATTCCTTTCACACTGGTTCCAACCGTGGCCGCACCGATAGGATCATTCACCGTTGCAGCGTTATGCTGGTTTTTTTTAATTGAAAAGATGCACTACTGCAATAACTTGACTCGAGTAATACTTGGATTAATATTTGGATGGTCTGTTTTCCCATCTGGTCTTCTGGCTGCTTTTATTGCGGATACAATTATTGAAGGAGGCGGTTTACGGAAGGTCGAAGGACTCATCCTGCAAGCAAAGATTGCAGTTGGGCTTGGCCCATTGATTTTGATTATGGCGTGAGGGTGGATTCCGCTGTTGTTGTGTGTACTTTGGGGCTCAGTTTGGACTCCTTCCTACTGTTCACAAGATCAAAAAGAAAAGCCAGGGAGGTGACCTTCCCGGCTTTATGCCTTCCAACGAACTGGCGGTAGGACCGGTATTGATTCAAACACCGTCTTGGCTACTTCACCAACTTCTTCTATTGTCAAAGCTAAATACTTTGCACCGGTGACTCCGGTGTCCCAGCTCCTTCCGTGTTTCTCTTGTTTAATCAATTCTCTTTCAACCTCAAGCGACTCCTTAAGGACTTTGAAGTCGATCATATCCATACGATCAACGACCTTGATTACCTTATCAATGTCTTCTTGAGGCAACTCCGCCAAGCCAGCCTCAAGATACGCCTCCGAATACGAATCATACGCTTTCGCTTTCAACTCTTCGGGCTTTGATTCATCCCATTCGCCTTTTTGCAGACCAGACTCCATCTTGAATTGAAGCAAGTCCTTTGTTTATTCCATCAATGGTGTTGCTGGGATTTTATCAAAATGGCATACATCGATAATGAATACAAAAAATAAGAATTCCATATGGATGGGAACCGCTGCAGGACTCGTTGGGGCAACCTTCTGGGGGCTAGCTGCTCACGATGTGCCTATAGCAAACGTGCTTGTTCCACTTTCAGTAGCATTGGGCGGTTTGATATCCGGTCTTCTTTTTTGGCGGCTGCTTGTTGAAAAAGAAAAAAAGACAATATTTCGATGCGTACTGGCTGGAGGGCTTACAGGACTCTTGTTTTTGGTGCCCTCGGCAATAGTCCTCGCGCTATTGACCGTGGTGTTTCAAATAAACGTTCCGGTCAGCAAACGACTGTCTTTAGCAAGCGCATACCTGATTTTTGGTTTTCCTTTCCAATTCTATCTCGCGACTTATTTCGTACCAGCCTACGCCTGCATGGGAGGGGTTATCGGATTCTTGCAAAAGAGAAGAAAGGGTAAGCCTTCCTTCTCTTGCGATAACTGACGAAATTACTCTACAAGCCAATCGATCTTTTTTCGCGCCTCATCGGAAAGTAAGTTCAATTTTTTCTTCAAAGCACGAGCTGTTTCATTGCCTCTTTTTTTGAGATCATTCACCCCAGCCTCAAATCCGTCTGGAGCGACTTCAATTGCTTCTTTTATCGCCTTCTTAGTCCAAAAGTCTTTTGCATCAACTTCAGAGGCAATTTTTATCAAGTCGGGTATCGTCACCTTGGAAAGGCCGCCTTCAGAATAGGCCTCGGAGTGCGAGTCAAAAGCCTTTTCTTCCAAAAGGGTACTCAAAGGATAAAAATGCAGCTTGACATGGTCTTACAATATGACGCCTATACCGGATACCACCTCCGGGCTATTGGTATGGCAATGCGGGAAAATCTGTTGAATCAAAAAAACACCATGATCAACTTTTCAAAAACGGTGAGCTGTCCTTAATGGGGTTGACACGATGAGGGCTTATTTATCGACGAAACACGGTAAAAAGAGAGCCGCTGGCAGATGTTGGCGGCTCAATTTTTATATCATTGGCAAAGATTTTCAAGTTCCTCTGGATGCTCCTTGTAATAAGGTAAATCATTATGAAATATATCTTTGATTTCCGAGCAAGTATGTTTTTTGTACTTCCCGTAAAAGCGGACATGAATTCCACATCCGGCAAAATGAGGAAGAGCGTTCAGGACTTCTAACTCATTGTCACCAAATTTGATATGAACATATACATCATCCACCCGATCCTCAAAGACATAAAAGGCTATCACGCTATCATCCTTGAGAGGCCCCCGAGCACGCAATTCACAGTCAGATGGGACTATCACGTCGTCGAGTTCGCCAGAATGGCCACCTGACAACCGGATAGTCACCACCCCGTAGGCCTCGTCAATGTAAACAAGCGAGTGCGTTCCGCTTCTATGAACATTCAAATAAATTCCTGAAATGGATTCGGCAGCAGCTGGGCTTACAAGAAGGCAGTAGCAAAAAAAAACAACAACAACTCTGTATATTTTATTCTTGCTTGTTTCCTTCCAGCCTCTTCCGTACCGCATCAAGGGCATCCTGTTTTTCACGGTCAAGTCTCTTTTGAACATTTTCTCGGACTTTTTTTGAAGAACCGCCAAAACGAGTTTTCCTTTCATCATAGATCGCTTCTATAAGTTTAGCTTCAAACTCTTTATCGGAGGGATTGAATCGTTTTTCCGTCTTGAGCTTTTCAACTGCTTTTTTCACAACATTGGTGTTCGGGCCATGCTGAACTCCAGTCGACCAAAAAACCTGTTGCAATGTTTTTGACTGTTTGTCCGCATCTATACCATAAGCTTGGACACTTTTTGCGACAGGCGAATAATGCATATCGTATATGAACTTGTCTTGAATTTTCCCGAATTCCTCAGGATTTTTATTTGCGATCTCGTGCCATTTTTCATCAAACCCGGCAGTCCCCGGAGTCAGTCCTTCAAAATCTTTTGCCCACGGGAATTCTTCCCATGTAACGAATGCTTGAACGCTACCCCCAACCTTGCCATTATGTCTACTCGTCATCTGATACTTGCCATACGATTTACCCCCTAGATCTCCCTTGCCGGACGAAATGGCATGTGATCCATCTTTTCCGGATTCATATTTTTCAGACAATTTACCAAGCTCATCTTGGGATTCAAAGGAGGCCTTCTTGGGGAAATACTGATACGAGCTTGCAGGAATCTTAGCGGCACCTTCTTTGTCAAAATACTGCTCATACATTTCTTCGTTCTTTGACTTTTCATTTTCTTCGTTACCCGCCGCATCTTCGACAGGCTGCATCCCCTCTTCTTTGCTTCCAGCATCGCTGACGATATCATCATCTTTTGCTGCAAGCATGACGCCGTCTTCCATTTTGAAACCTGGCTTGAATCCCGGCACCTCTTCATTTTCAACAGCCTGCTTTTTCTCAAAATCAACACCCGCATACCCCAAATACTTGTCGTACATGGCGTCGGCATCCTTTTCGTCAAATTTGGCCTCGGACAACACGTACTTGTTGATAAGGTTGAAAGCCGCATCGTCATGCGTCTGGATATCCTTTTCGTCTTTGGCTGTCAGAGCTCCTTGCGCGATACGCTGCAACCCCTTGTCGAGGACACTTATGGACCGTTCGTTAAGCGTGTCCACGGCGAACCGGTGGCCCTGTTTCAAAAAAACATCCTTGATCTTGGGTAACGAATCCGCCAAAGCGACATGGCGCTTGCCACCTTTGGGCACCGACGCAAGCACGGAGTGTTCATACTCATCGAACTGCTTTTTGAGATTGGTGGCATCCTTGGAGGGATTGTTGCCGGTCACCCCCTTTTGCCAGTCGGCCAGCCCCTTACCGAAAAAGTCGTTTGCCTCATTTTCTTTCTCCACGGTAAAATTGAGACGGTCCAGGTCGTGATAGGCATCGCGCTTTTTCTGTCGCGGTTGCTGCTGGTTCTGATTCTTGAAGCCAATATCCATTTCCAGCGTCGTCTTGCGCGGACGGAATGTTGCATTGTCGAGGATTTTTTTCTGCTCATCGTGATTCAAGTTGATAAGGGATTTTCCAAAGTCAAACATTGTTGAATTCCTCCTGTCAGAATTTTAATTTTCAAAGATCAAACATCCTAACCCCGGTTTTCGGCCCAGAAGGAAAACGGGCGAAAATGGCTATCAAAAGGGTACTCAAAGGATAAAAATGCAGCTTGACATGGTCGTACAATATGACGCCTATGCCGAATACCTCCTCCGGGCTATTGATATGGCAATGCGGGAAAATCAGTTGAATCCAAAAAACACCGTGATTAACTTTTCAAAAATTACACACCAAAAAGCCCCGACTCTTGCGAGTCGGGGCTTCGTTATTGGTCAACAAGGAGAACTACTTCTTGGCAGTCTTCTTGCCTTCATTCTTTGGCTCGACCTTGGCAGCCGTTTCAGGCTTTGAGGACGGAGCTTCCTTGGCGGTCGCTTCCGCCTTGGGAGCGGCTTCCGTAACTGGAGCAGCCTTCTTCTTTTTGGGTCTGGGCGGTGTGCCATGCTCGATCCAGGTGACCTTTTCGGTCACAGGCTTGCGATGCACATCTTTCATGGTCAGGCATTTGGTCGGGCAGTTGTCCCGGCAATACCCGCAGGAAATACAGGCGTGCGGATCGCACTGCCAAGTTCCTGCCTGCTTGTCCACGGTAATGCACTGACTGGGGCATTTGCGTGCACAGGTTCCGCAGAAGATGCACTTATCGATGTCGATGACCAGTTCGCCACGGAAGTTGTGAAACGGCTCGCGCACCTCGAAAGGATATTTCCGAGTGGCAGGCTTTCTCAACAGATTCTTGACGACTGTGGATGTAAACAGCATGTCAAATTCTCCTAGCGTTCGGTGCAACTGATGCACGGGTCGATGGACAAAACGATGACCGGCACGTCGGCCAGCTCGCACTCTGGCAACATGTGCAGCAGAGGCGGGATGTTGGCAAACGTGGGGGTCCGGATACGCAGGCGGTCCAAATGCTTGGTGCCGTTGCCCTTGATATAATAGACGCACTCACCACGCGGTTGTTCCACGCGCATGTAGACTTCGCCTTCCGGCGGATTGCCCTTGACCTTGGCGGCCAGCTCGCCTTCAGGCAATTTGCTGATGGCCTGACGAACCAGATCAATGGATTGCAGAACTTCACGGAAACGGACGGTGCACCGTGCCCAGCAGTCGCCGGAGGTCTCAACGACCGGTTCGAAGTCCAGCTCGGGATATGCACCATATCCGGTTTCACGCATGTCGGACGCCACACCGGAACCACGAAGGGTCGGACCGGCTGCACCGAGAATGTACGCGTCTTCCTTGGACATGTAGCCAATACCGACGGTCCGGGATTTCACCGTGTAGTCGTTCATCAGCGTATTCTGCATTTCTTTCAATTCTTTTTCCACGATGTCCAGCTCGCTGAGAATCCAACGAATCTGTTCCATGGAAAGGTCAGTCCGCACGCCGCCGATGATATTGACAGAAACAATAACACGGCTGCCAGCGGTGGCCTCATTGATATCCATGATGCGTTCACGCACTTTCCAGAACTGCATGAACAATGCTTCGAAACCGAAGGCATCGGCAAACAGGCCCAACCACAACAAGTGGGAGTGCATTCTGTGCAGTTCGCTCCAGATGATGCGCAACATTTTTGCCCGATGTGGAACATCGATGTCCATCAGTTCTTCCACGCACTGCGAATAGCAGGTGCCGTGAATCATGGAGCAGATGCCGCACACGCGTTCACACACGGTGATCATCTGGTGGAAGTCACGGATGTCGGCCAGCTTTTCCAGACCACGATGGACGTAGCCCAGAGCCGGAACGGCTTCCTTGACGATTTCGTCCTCAACCTTGAGCGTCAGGTGAATCGGCTCCGGGAGAACGGGATGCTGCGGGCCGAAGGGAATTACGGTAGTTGCCATTACAGCCCCCTATTTTTTCGGCTCAATCTTGACGTTGGACACCAGGGGAACCTGGGTGACCTCGGGATCAAGAAGGAGCGTACGGTTAAAGTCGAGAACCAAGCCGTCAAATTTGACGTCCCACTGGTCGCGGATTTCGTTTTCCACCAGCATTGCACCGAAGTACACGCCGGACACACTGGGAATAGGCTTGTCCATGTCAACGGAGACTCGCAAGTGGGTATCCTCGTAATCCTTATCAAAATGATACAGGATACCAAGCTTGCCTTCGCCGTCCTGATATGTGGACAACGTGACAAACCGCTGTCCGTCATTCTTCATGTTCATGACCTCGCCGACAATGGTGTCGATGGTCACTTCTCGTATAGTACCTTTCATATCTTACCTCTGTGGACCGCCTAGCTGGCGTCTTCCACTTTTTGCGCAAACTTGGCCAGTCCAACAACCACACCGTCGATAATAGCTTCAGGCCGGGCCGGGCAGCCGGGGACATACACGTCCACCGGAATCACCTTGTCCACACCGCCGATGACGTTGTAGGCCTCACGGAATACTCCACCACTGTTGCCACATGCGCCAATGGCGATGACGGCTTTCGGCTCGGGCATCTGATCGTACAGATTTCTGAGCACCTTCTTGTTGCGATGGTTGACAGTGCCAGTCACCAGCAGCACATCAGCGTGCTTGGGGTTACCGACGTTAACAATGCCGAACCGTTCAATATCATACAACGGTGTCAGACAAGCCAGAACCTCGATATCGCAGCCATTACAACTCCCGCAGTCAAAATGAATGATCCACGGCGATTTGGCGCGAGATTTCTTGATAAATGATCCAAACATAATTTACCTCGCGTACAGCCAGATGAGGTTGACGATGGACAGGCCCATGCCGAGCAGCCAGACGCGTTTCAGCATCCAACGCCAGGTCATGCGAGCCATGGTGTTGTCCACCAGGATTTCAAGCAGGTAAGTGATAACCAGCAAGACAGCCATCCACAAAACGTTAGTATGCCAGAAGATGGCACACAAGCCGAGAATCAGGACGGTCTCATACCAATGAGCTATTTCAATCAGGGCCAGATACGGGCCGGAGTACTCGGTGAGCACACCCTTGACCAGTTCCTGATGACCATGATGGGACGTGGAGAAATCAAACGGAGACTTTCTCAACTTGATGGTCAGGGCATAGCCCAAGGCCAGATACAACAACGGCATCTTGGCAATCAATGGCATATCCTGAGACCAGACTGCTTCCAAAGAGAAGGAGTTGGTGACCATGTAAAACCCGACGAACACCAGAATGAGAATCGGCTCATACGCGAGAATCTGAATCAATTCACGCTGTGCGCCAACCTGCGAATACGGAGACTTGGTAGCCATGGCACCCATGACCAAGAAGACCGCACCGATTGCCTGGACAAAGAAGATGAGCAGCAAATCACTCTGAGCAAAGAACAAAGCCAGACAGACAGCAGCCGCGATCACATACACCCAGGCGCACAAGATCTGCCACTGGTTGACCACCATTTTTTCTTTGCCAAACAATTTTGCGACGTCATAAAAGGCCTGCGTAATCGGCGGGCCTTGACGAGATTGGAACCATGCCGTGACACGTCTGTCCAACCCCGCGATAAGACCACCCAGCAGCGGTCCTGCAATAAGTCCGATAAGAACAAGAATAAGCGTATCCATTAGATCGCCCCTCCCAGCATAAGCACAATCAAAGCGATCGCGAGCGCGTTGAAGATCGGCGTGAGCTTGCCTTCAGCGAACCACTCGCCCAGGTACATATTCCCGGCGGCAAACGGTACATCACCGTTCATGGGACCAATATACGTCCCGTCAACAGAGGTATTGGCACCACTCAGATACGGCGGCATGACCTTGGCCTTGCGGAATCCCTTGGCAGCCCTGGCGGCAAAAAGGACGCCCAGGCCGAAAACGATAAACAAGGGCACCACAGCAAACGAACCGACCGATGAGTTCAGCGTACCAAAGCTCACGGTAAACGGTGCCGTTCCCAGCCAGGGAGCCAACATGGAATTATAGAACCACGGAGAAATCAACGACAGGACCAGCGCGCCGAGGCACAAAACCGTCAGCGGCAGGCGCGTCAAAAACGCCTGAGATTCGGAAGGTGTACCAGCCTTGCGGGAACCCATCATGGAGCCACCCCAACGAGCCCAGTAGATAACCGTCAACGCAGAACCAAGCGCGAGCATGGTGACCACGAAGATGTTTGTTCCGGCACCAGCTTCAATCGCCATCCACTTGCACATGAGCACGCCAAACGGGGGCAGCAACATGGTCAGGATACCGATGACGGTAATCAGTGCAGTCCGAGGCAGCTTGGTATACAGGCCGCGCATATCTTCGATATCACGAGAACCGATTGCCTGCTCGATGGTCCCGACACACAGGAACAACAAGGACTTGGAAACCGCGTGGAAGACGATCAGCATGGCAGCGGCAGTCAAAGCCAGTGGCGTGTTGATACCGGCGCAACAGATAATCAGACCGAGGTTTGAAATCGTTGAATACGCCAAGATCTTCTTTCCGTTGGACTGACCAATGGCCAATGCGGCACAGGTCACGAAGGTGAATCCGCCACAGATGGCCACACCAGTGGACAGGAAGGTATCGACATACACAGGCGCGAACCGCAAAATCACGAAAACGCCCGCCTTGACCATGGTCGAGGAGTGCAACAATGCGGAAACCGGAGTCGGAGCGACCATGGCACCGAGCAACCAGCTCTGAAACGGCACCTGCGCGGCCTTGGTAAATCCGGCAAGGCACAAGAAGCCAACACCCGTCACCATGAGCGCGCCCTGCGGACCAGCGGCGAGGATAGCAGAGATATCAAGCGTTCCAGACTGTTTATACACCAGCATCATACCGACGACAAAGGCCAAACCGCCGAGAGCGTTCATCCACAATGCGCGGACAGCGTTCTTTGTGGCGATCTCAGTGGCATCGTGGCCGATCAGCATGAAGGAACACAGTGTGGTGACTTCGAAGAAGAAGTACATCCACAGAATGTTATTGGACAAAACCAAACCATTCATGGCTCCCAGGAACAGCACCAGATAGAAGAAGAAACGCGGCTGGCGTGTCTTACTCAAATGCAGATGTTCCTCATGCTTCTTCATATAAGGAAGCGCGAAGACACAAATCAGGGAACCGACGATGGAAACCACCAGAACCATGATCAGGGAGAGTTGGTCGCCCATGAGCGCGGGCACAGCCGCGTGTTCAACAGAGACGAATTCAAACCAAGCAAGCAAAACAACCTGCGCCAGAGTGAAACCCTGAATCAGTATGCTCTTGTGTTTGAAACCATAATAGTAAATGACGCCAAGCAGTGCGAAATCCAAGACCGTAATCAGGAAATCACTGCTGATGCCAAGGAATGAACCGACTGCAATCGGCTCAAAAGTCCCCTGCACGAGCAGTCCCAAAGACGCAAGCGTCAGGACGACCGCCGTACCGAGCACTGTCAGCTTTCGAACGGCCGAAGACCGAACGAAATAGCAGACCAATGCTGCAGCCACTGGCAGAAGAATGAGAAGCAGTAGCAAATTCGACATGAAGACCTCGTTTCAATAAAATGGAGAACGAGTACAACAGACACGTAAAAAACTCGGTTCACCTCTGACCGAATTTCCGTGCGAATGCACTTTACCCTTAGCCTAGTAATGCATGGGTATTATGGGAAGAATTAGGTTTGGTCAAGACCCAAATCTCGAAAAACTGGACACTTTTCCAGCCCCCAGATGTCCGGGCAGTCAGGGCACCAAAAGGGTTCCCCGCTCGACGCCATCCCATAAAAGCCCAAAAAAACGTTTTCTTTGTGAAAAAAAGAACGAAACATATACCTCGCTCGCTCTTGGAGACAAATGCCAATGTAATTCCGGAATCAGAAGTACCCAAGACTGGTCAATGTGGGGAGAACGGCTTCCTTGGCAGCATCCCGGCCAGCGCGTTCCCCGTTCCCCTTCCCGGACAGGTGCGTACAGGGCTGACAGCCGAGCGACCGATACCCTTGATCATACAGATCGCAATGGGGCAGGGAAAACCGATCATGAAACGCCCATATATCCATTTCCGTCCATTCAAGAATCGGATTCACCACTGTATGCGGAGGATCGTCCCGCCGCTCTTCCTCCAGCCGTCCCGCCCGGTCTGGATGTTCGTCACGTCGGATTCCAGTCACGACATGCGTTGCCCCGGTCTGAAGAATCGCCTGTTTCAACGGCTCCACTTTCAATTCACGACAACAGGAAAGCGGATCTTCGGCCAACGGATACCCGTCCAGTGACACGGCAGGCCGAGCAATGTGCAAATCCACGGTCCATTCCCGGGTTAACTCATCGCGAAAAAGCAGGACTTCAGGGAATTTGCAGCCGGTATCCAGATTGATGGCCCGCGCTGGCCCACACCCGAGGGCGTCCAAAACAGCCTTCCATATAAAAAGGACCACCGTGGAATCCTTACCGCCGGTCCACGCCACCCGCACGCGGTCAGTCCCACCGCGTTCAGCCAATCGTTGCAGCAGGGACTCGGTCCTCCGGATCTTTTCATCTAACGTACACATCGTCATGGCTTCCTTTTCATTAAATACTGGCTCGTGAGAACAGAGTGATGTATAGTTCCCTATTATGAGCAATCAAGAAATGGAACTCATCGAAGAGATAGTCAAGGCTAAGGATCTTTGTGTCCTTTCGACATCAGACGGCAACATTCCTCACACCTCTCTCATGCATTATTTTGCAGACCATGCGGTCATGAAATTCTACTTTCTTTCATCCAGGAATTCGAAAAAAAGCAAAAATTTGAAAAAAAACCCGCACGTCAGCCTGCTCATTGATCGAAGAGACGAGGACATCGCCTTATCAATTGAAGGTGTATACTCTCCTATTCAGAAACAACAGACCGTTGATGCCATCATCAAACTCTTTTTACTGAAAAATCCCCATATGCAAGGATTTGCGGAGCATCCGGACACGGAACTCATCCGAATCGAAGGAAAATCAGCCGAGCTTGTCCGTGGTTTTACTGATGTTTTTTTCACTAAATTCAAGAATTATTAAAAAAGTGCTTGACGGGAACGGCCCCTCCGCATAGACAGTTCCTCACGACGCGCCCGTGGCTCAGCTGGATAGAGCATTCGGCTACGAACCGAAAGGTCGCACGTTCGAATCGTGCCGGGCGCACCAAAAGAGACAGCCTCTGACAAAATATTTTGTCAGAGGCTTTTTCATTTCCTCCAACGCACTGAAAAAGCTCACACTCATATCCAGAAATTTCCAGAGCCACGCTTGCAAAACCGCTATACATCCAGTAGCCTTTTGGGATGTTGATTTCGCTATTGCGGAATTGGCTAAACCCGACCTGTCTATGGCACTGATTGTAATTCGCTTTTCTTTTCGAATTATCTCAGATCTCTCATTGAACATTATAGGAGGAATAATGAAACGTCTTTCCATCTGTCTGGCACTCATGGTGTCCATGATGCTGGCTGTGGCAACGACCGCATCCGCGGACTCTCTGGCTGAAATCATCAAACGCGGCGAACTTCGTGTCGCGGTCCAAACTCAATGTCCGCCTTTCAGTTTTTTGGATAAAAACGGCGACCGCACCGGTTCTTCCGTTGAATTCTGTCGCTTGATGGCCAAAGAAATGGGCGTCAAGATCAAATTCATGGATTATGACTGGGACGGCCTGATTCCCGCTCTGTTGTCCGGCAAAGCCGACATGTTGGCCGCCGACATGACCGCCAACCTGCAACGCGCACTCAAGGTCTCCTTTACCGACGCATTCTACTACACCGGCTCAGTGGCCGTGGTCAAAGCTGACTCCAACATCACCAATTGGGAACAGATCAACAAGGAAGGCATTCGTGTTGCCGTCCTGCTCGGTGGCACCGGCGAAGCCGACGCCAAACGTCTTTTCCCCAAGGCTGAGATCAAGTCATACAAGGGCGGCGGACCAATGCTCCTGAACGCCCTCATGGCAGGCAAGGCTGATGTGGCCGTCAACGACAAGACATCCATCTCCGGCAGCCTGGCTTCTTTCCCGCCGAACTCCACGCACTTCGTGGGCGATATCATGTCCAAGCAACCCCTGGCCTTTGCCGTCCGTCATGAAGACGAGACATTGCGCCAGTGGATCAACCTCTTCTTCGGTTGGGTCAAATCCGATGGCCGTTACGACGAAAACATCAAGTACTGGGTCGATTCCAAGGCCTGGGAAACCGATCACTAGACCGTAAAAGCCGCGTCATGTCTCTTTTCGAGGCATGACGTGTCTCCATACGGATTCGTCGCACATGCTCGAATATTTCAACTTCCGCATCATATGGGAGTATATGCCCCTGTTCATGGAGGGGCTATACCAGACTGCCTGGATTTCACTGGTGGGGATCATCGGTTCCCTCGTCACAGGAATGATCGCCTGCGCCTGTCGAATTTCAGGAATCAAACTGCTTGTAGCTCCGGCCGTGGCTTTCATCGAAGTCATTCGCTCCACGCCGCTATTGGCACAACTCTATTTTCTCTATTTCGGTCTTCCGTCGCTCGGCATTCAGGTCGATGAACTGACAACCGGCCTCGTGGCACTGTCCTTCAACTCCGGCGCATATGTTGCCGAGATTCTCCGTGCGGGAATCAAGGGGATTCCCACCGGTCAAGTCGAAGCTGCCATGGGTCAGGGATTCAACGTCTATCAACGTTTTTTCTATGTCATTCTCCCGCAGGCCCTGGCGAACACGCTGCCACCCATGTTGGGTCAGGCCATTGTCTTGGTCAAGGACTCCGCTGTCTTGTCACTCATTTCCGTCATGGAGCTGACCCGGGCCGGACAGATTCTCAATTCGGAACGATTCATGCCCGCTGAAGCATTCCTGACGGTGGCCGCACTGTATCTGGTCGTCTACTACGTGCTCAAGGGATTGATGAAATTCTATCAAATGCGCATGACGCGCTTCAGGAGCGCATAAATCATGTGGGGATTTTATTTCGACCAACTCATGAACAGCCTGCCCATGTTTTACAAAGGCATGGGCATGACCGTGGCAGTCTCCGCGCTCAGTCTGATTGGTGGAACGATCATCGGTGTCATCACCGGCATCCTCCGTTCCAATGAGAACACACTGATGGCCCGTATTCTTTCAATATATGTGGACGTCATGCGTGGCACGCCATTTTTGGTCCAACTCTTCATCATTTTCTTCATTCTGCCCGAATTCGGCATCCAGATGGAGGCCTTCACCGCTGCGGTCGTCAGTCTAACCATCTATGCGGGATCATACATCTGTGAAATCGTTTCTGCGTCCATTCAGGCCGTTCCCTCGGGACAGGAAGAAGCGTGTCGATCGCTGGGACACACCCGAAGCCAAGCCATGATTCTGGTGGTTCTCCCGCAAGCATTGCGGATGGCCTTGCCAGCACTGGTCGGACAATATGTCCTGCTTATCAAGGACTCGTCGATCGTCTCGGTGATCGGCCTGACAGACATCACCCGCGCCGGTTGGCTCACGGTCCAACGCGTGCCCGAAGGTCTCATGGTCTTTGGGCTGGTCGGTGTGATGTACTTTGTGGTGTGTTATCCGTTGATTCAGCTTTCAAATGTGTTGGAAAAACGGTTTTCCACCGGAGACTTGAAATTGTAATCACAACTTTATTTGCAAAAAAAAGCCTCTGTCCGCTCCTTTGAGCAGGCAGGGGCTTTTTCTTTTTTTTAGTAGAAAAGAAGACACAAGAAAAAGACCCAATATATCATTATTTATTGAGGGTTGCGCGCTACGCGGTGGAGAGTCATTCGGAATTATTTGAAAAGTTTCGCCCTTACAACGACAAGGGGGTGTTCCGGCGGCGGTAATTTTTCATTTAAGGATGAAGAAAAGACATAAGAGAAGAGCCTCATCTTTCCTTGTTTATTGAGCGTTGCGCGCTACGCGGTGAAGGTCATTCGAAATTATTTCAAAGGTTTCGCCCTTACGGCGACCTGCTTTTTGCTTGGGGCAAATTGTCAAACCAAACTTAACACCCCGGCAAGTCCCTGCTCCTCAATGATTTCCCAGGTTGTCCTGTATCCGAATTTCTTCCT
>NZ_WUEH01000020.1 GCF_010468615.1 Pseudodesulfovibrio sp. JC047
CTGATGATATTTTAATCCTAGCCATGTCGGCCTCCTTTGAGCTTCACTTTTACTGGTATTGTTACCAGATTAAGCCTTGGAGTGCCGACATGGTATTTTTGCGTCCTCCGACCAACCCCGGACAGGTATGCCTTCGGCGACTGGGGGAAAGGGAGAGATAAACCTGTTTGTCCATATTGTGGTGAAAAAGAACGCATACAAAACCGGAAGAAAAAGAATTTTATCAAGGCCTTGCATGCAAAAAAGATTTTACCGTTCGTATTGTTACTGTTTTTGCCCGTTCTCACATCCTTTTACATAAATGGCTATACGCTATTTACCTTCTTGTAACTGTCCGCAAAGATATTTCGTCTGTACAATTGTCAAAAGAATTAGGCATTACACAAAAATCAGCATGGTATATGTTGTAGCGACTTCGTGCAGCATGCGGAAATGATAATGATGACGATGATTACAATGATGGTGGAGTGAGTAGTAAATTTTTACGGGGTATGGTTGAAGCCGATGAAACATACATTGGCGGCAAGGAAACCAACAAACATGAGTGCAGAAAGCTCAAAGCTGGGCGAGGCACCATAGGGAAAACCGCAGTTATTGGTTTTCGAGAACGCTCCGGACAAACAAAGGCCAAGGTCTTGACCAGCGTCAAGAAAGGCGCGATTCGTGCGGCTGTACGGGGTATTGTCGCCTCTCAAGCCACTCTTCATACAGACACTTCCCGCTTCTCGTGGCATGGAAGAATACGAACATTTTTCAGTCAACCATAGTGCCAAGGTCTATGTGGATGGGATGGCGCATACTAACGGAATTGAAAGCGTATGGGCGGTTCTCAAGCGCGGATTTTATGGAATATATCACTCTTTTAGCGTCAAACATCTTTAAAAATATGTTGAAGAATTTACATTTCGTCTCAATGAAGGCTCATGCTCTGTGCATTCATATGATCGTATGGATGCACTTCTCGACAAGGCCGTCGGAATTCAACTTACGTATGAAACTTTAACAGCCTAAATAAAAAGGGAAAATGGAGTCTTACAAAATTCAAATTGTCAGGGAATCAAAGATGTAGTTCCCTTTTCAAAGGGTTCTTTGGCAGGTCCAGGACAGCGTCCTGGTCACGCTGAAGGCGAGGGGTAGGGTGGTTTTATTGGCAGACGGCTCTGACGAAGAATCGGCAGGTGAGGTCTTGCCACCAGACGAATCCCATTTCGGCATCGGCATACCATGCGGCGGTGAATGCCTTGGTATCGGCGGACCAGAGTCGGGCTTTTTGTGGGTCGAAAAGTGGTTGCAGACAGCGTTCACCGGGCGTTGTTTGGGGAGAAAAAATGGTGAGTAATTCCGGGATGGTTGGCAACCTCCAATTGGAGTGGCCGGCGAATTGGTGGTGATTCAGACGACGCACATGGGCGTGAGCGTGTTGCCAGGTGAGCGGGTAGCGTGTCCCGTGCTTTTCCCAGATGTGGCCGGTGGTGCGATTGAGGATGGTCTGGTTGTCGAGATCCTGAAAATCGTTGGGGGCGGACTGATTGGGTCGCCAGAGCGTGTCGAGATCGAAAAGGGCCTGCGCTTTTTTGAGGGAGACTTTGACGGGCTGCTGACGGGGGGACGGTTGGGCGGCTGGTGCATCGAGATCAAGGAGAAGATCCGTTGCGAGACAGATGGCTTCCTTGTGGGCGAGCCAGGCTGATTCGAGTGCGTCAAGAGCGCGGATCATGCGGGTGGCGTCGGGAAAACGATCAGTGGGGTCAGCGGCGAGGGCTTGGGTAAAAAAAGATGCCCAGAGCGAGTCGAATCCTGGATACATTTCAGCAAGGAGCGCGGCGTCAAAGGGCGTGGAAGGAAGATCTCCGGTGAGCATTCGATAGAGGGTGACGCCGACGGAATAGAGATCGGATCGGGCATCGGCGGTTTCCGGTGCCGCTTCCTGTTCAGGGGCGGTGTAATAGGGTGAACCGATGACCATTCCCGTGTGACCGGCGGGTGTTTCGCCGCGTAATTTGCTCAGACCGAAATCGATGAGTTTGACACGTCCGGGGCCATCTTGATCCTCGGCCAGCATGACGTTGAATGGTTTGATGTCCCGGTGAACGATGCCTTCGAAGTGGAGCCGGTCAAGCCCTTGAAGCATGGCGCGGGCAATGTGCAGGGAGGCTGTGAATCCGAGTCGGCGTGAGTTCTTTTCGACTTCATAGGTTTCGCCCATGAGGACACCGAGATTGCCGCAAAAATATTCCATGGTGAAATGGGGAGGGACGGTTGGGGTGCCCATGTCCACATCCAGAATGGACGCCACATTCGGGTGACTGATGCGGGCCATGGTGATCGCTTCCTTGGCAAACATGTCCGTGAGAGCATCCGGACCGACGATGGCTTCGAGCATGTCCGAGGGCTTCAAGACCTTGAGCGCGACGATTCGGCCCGTGATCGGCATGAGTGCTTTGTAAACCGCGCCCATGCCGCCTCGTCCCAAAAGTCCGCGTATTTCATATCGTCCGATGTGCATGAAAGTACGGTAGCCCAACCGACCTGCCGTCGTCTACCGTATGCGTCTTGGACTAGAGGGAAAAAGGAGTGGGAAAGCGCAGGGAAATTGCCTGCGTGAAAGAACTCTTTGGGGAAGGATTGTGGAGGAATATTTTGTTTTATGGGGCTTAATACCGCTGTTTTATTTCCTTTTTTCGATTTCATATTCACTGTTGCACTCAGGTATGGTTTAGATTATTTCTAGACTTGATGAACCTTCTGAGAGATCGAAAGAAAGGGGACATATCCCAATGAAAAAAAGTATTGTGGTTTTGGCTGCTTTGACAGCCTCGGCGTTGCTGTTGAGTGGGTGCTTTCGCAAACACATCGCTTCAACGCCTCCGGCTCGACAGCCTGCCCGCCAGACGACGGTCACGGTGGATACTCAGCCGAAGCAGATGGAAAAAGAGTCTGAGATCATTGAAGAGACGTATGTCGTCGATGCTCCGGCTGACGCGACGATGCAGCCGATAGAAGTTGGCGAAAGTGATTTGGCGGAAGAGCCTTTGCCACAGGAAGCACTGCCGCAAGCGGCTGGTGACAGTGCGCAGAAGGCGGTCTCCAAGGAAGTGAAGAGCGAAACCAGCACAAGCGCAACTCCGGCCACTGTCGGAACCGACCCGGAAAAAGAAGTGGTCGTGATCGAGAATGTGGTCGTGGCTGAAGACGTTGTGATGTCGCCTGCTGCTGAGGGTGGCGAGTATTATGTCCAGGTCGGCGCGTTCACGGATCTTGAGAACGCAAACAAAGTCCTCGCCCGGCTCCTTTCGGACGGGTACAAGGACTCTGTCTTGTCCAAGACGGAGACAGGATTGTTTCGTGTGCAGGCTGGTGCTTTCCCGGACGAGGTTTCGGCCGAAGGAGCACTGACCAGACTTAAGACGGACTATCCTGAAGGGTTCGTCTTCAAAAAAACATCCGATGAATAGAAACGAAAGTGGATTCATACGGTTCGATGGGTATCGAACCGTGTGAATCTGTCTTATCTATTCAGTTCAGCGCGGAATTTGCGAGACAGCCTGAAGACAACCACCTTTCGTGGAGGCAGCGTAATCGTCTGGGTCGTTTGAGGGTTACGACCTTTGCGTGCCCGCTTGTCGTATGCCTCAAATTTGCCGAATCCACTGATAAGAAGAGCGTGGTCCTTCTTGATGGATGTCTTCATGATGTCAAGGATGGATTCAACCAGATCCTTGATCTCGGCGCGATTCTTGTCAGTCCGTTCGTAGATGTAATCCACGATGCCAGCTTTGGTGAGGGTGCTCATTGATCGCCTCCAAAAAAAGGTTTCCAGAAATTACTTCACGAGGTCCGCGATTTTTGTCGCGAGCCGTTGCATCTCGTCAGAGTCTGTATACGAAGTCTGCTCCCACAGGCGCAGTCCATCATCCGAAAATCTCGGAATAAGGTGATAATGTGCATGATTCACCAACTGTCCGGCCGCCTCATAGTTGTTTTGCATGAGATTCAGTCCGTCGGCCTTGGTGACATCCATGATCGCCTTTCCCACAACCGACAACGCATGAAGCAGGTCATTTCCCAGTTCGGCGGGGATATCCATCAGCGTGGGGTAGTGCCCTTTGGGCAGTACCAGCGCATGTCCCGCGTTCACTGGTGCGATATCCAGAAAAGCAAAACAGGTTTTCGATTCAAACACTTTTGCGCAGGGAATTTTACCTGCGATAATTTGACAAAAAACACAGTCAGAATCCACGTGAGCCATTGAAATTCTCCCCTCCGTCTGACCGAAATCCAAACCTTTCAACGGTCTGTGATACCCATTTTTGACGGAGAAATTTTGACAGTTACTCGCTTTTATACCCGGGAAATTCAGTTAAATCAAGTCGGTTCGCGAATTTTGTGGAAAGCCTTGCACAGCAAGGCCTCGCGCCAAGTCTAGAAATCTTCTGGAAAATGGTTGCGCAAACCTTCTTAACACATTGAAATACCTGTTTGATTTTGTAAAGCCTTTAATTTCAAATTGTTATACTAGTTTGTGAGAAAAAGTTCAAGCATTGTGGCCCGGTGAGCTTTATTTCATACTATTTAAGTATTTTTTTTGAACGTGCAGGAACGCCTGTGGCGATTGTTTCGGGCGTAATAGTATTTATAACCACAGCTCCGGCACCGACGACACTTTTTGCGCCGATGATACAATTCTGAATGACTGACGCGCCGACGCCGACGAGCGCGGCTTCGCCCACGGTGACGGTTATAGCGATGAGAAGTATATTCATAATGTTTCTCCGGGTATGGCTTTTGATTTACCTGTTTTGTTTTTTTCATGTCAACCTCGTGCAAAGGACTGCTTGACTCACCATTCTCGGACGCGATATCTCACAGACCATCAATCAGATTGAAAAGTGAAGGGACTGACACTCTCTCGTCATGCATACAAGGAGCATTCAATGACCAAAATCGGTGTCCTTTTTCCGGGACAAGGCTCTCAGGAAAAGGGGATGGGGCGCGATGTCGCTGAAAGCGATGCCGCAGTTCTCGACCTCTGGAAATTGGCAGAAAAGGAATCCGGTCTGCCTCTTCGTGAAATATATTGGGATGGCGAGGCCGCAGACATGGCCGATACCCGGGCCTTGCAACCCGCGTTGACTGTGGTCAACCTGTCGCTGTGGTTGGCCGTGAAAGGGAAAATTGCTCCGGCCGCAACAGCCGGGCACAGTTTGGGTGAATTTGCCTCACTCGGTGCGGCGGGTGTCTTGAGTCTGGCCGACTGCATCAAGGCTGTCACGGTGCGTGGACGGCTCATGGCCGAATCCGGTGGTGTCGGGCACGGCATGGCCGCTGTGGTCAAGCTCCCCCAGGCCACGGTGGAAGAGATTGTGGATGCGGTCGTGCGGGAAACCGGCAAGGAGTTGCGTGTTGCCAACTACAATACCCCGGCTCAGTTCGTCATCAGTGGCGAGCAGGAAGCGCTGGATGCCGCAGATGTTTTGGTCAAGGCGGCCAAGGGACGTGCCATTCGTCTGGCCGTGTCCGGGGCCTTTCACAGTCCGCTCATTCAGGAAGCCGCAGACGAATTCGCCGCATTTCTCAAAACGTTGACCTGGAATGCGCCTGTTTTTCCGGTTCATCACAATGCCACGGCACTGCCCCAGCCTGATCCCGAGCAGATTTCGATTACCATGCAACATCAGATGACCTCCAGCGTGTTGTGGATTCAGACCGTGCAAGCCATGTGGGCGACCGGCATTCGCGAGTTTGTGGAAGTTGGTCCCAAGGGGGTGCTGTTCAAGATGCTGAAGGCCAATCTCGGGTCCATGGATGAAAAATGGTCCGGCCTGAAGGTTGGTTCTCTGGAACAGGCTGGCGAGCTGTCGGCATGACCATGAACGGCAGCTATGGCATCATCGGGTGGCCTTTGGGGCATACCATGAGTCCGACCCTGCATTCCTGGGGATTCGAACAGTTCGGCATGGACGCCCGGTACACGGCGTGGCCCGTTGCTCCGGACGAGCTGGCACCATTTATGGAACGGGTTCGAACACAGCCTGTTGCCGGTCTCAGCGTGACCATCCCGCATAAACAGACGGTCATGCCGTTTCTGGACCGAATTTCAGATCGAGCCGCACGCATTGGAGCCGTGAACACCGTGTATTGGGACGGGGATGTCCTTTGCGGTGAAAATACCGATATCACGGGTTTTGTCGCTCCGTTGCACGCTTTGTCGTTTGTGCCTGCATCCGCGTTGGTTTTGGGCGCGGGAGGCGCGGCCAGAGCCGCTCTTGCCGGTTTGAAGGAGTTGGGTGTCACTCGGCTTGCCGTGACCAACCGGACTTTGGCCAAGGCCGAGGCTTTGGCTGCCGCATTTGCCGTTGACTGTGTTGCCTGGGAATCCCGTATGGATTCCGGATGGCAATTGGTGTGCAATACGACCCCTTTGGGCATGTCCGGTGCGGAAGAGGCTCGTTCTCCATGGGATGCGCAGGTCTTTTCGTCGGATATGTTGGCCTATGACATTGTATATAATCCGTTGGAAACACGGTTTCTTCGTGAAGCCCGTGAAGCCGGGTGCCGCACGGTGTCCGGTCTGGACATGTTTGTTCAGCAGGGTTTGGCGCAATTTGCGTTGTGGACTGGACAGTCCATGGATGCAGCCGGTGCGAAAGGTCATCTGTTGGGTGCCTTGAAAGGGTGATTTTCTCTTGGTACGTGTCTTTTGTCAGATCGTTTGAAACGAAAGGTGAGAGAATGAAGAATATGAAAATGGTGTGTGTGGCTGTTGCCGCGTGTCTGGTTCTTGTGGTGTCCGTTGTGTGCGGTTCCAACGCCTATGCCGGACCGAATCCAGTGGTTATCATGGAGACGTCTGAAGGCCGGATCATCTTGATGCTGTATCCCAAGGACGCGCCCAAAACGGTTGCCAACTTTTTGAGATATGTGGACTCCGGATTTTATGACAAGACTATTTTCCATCGGGTCATTCGTCAGCGCAAGTCTCCCGATGGGCAGCAGGATGGGTCCATGAATATCGTGCAGGGTGGCGGTTATACGTATCCCATCAAGCGGAAACGGCCCATGGCTCCCATTGTGAATGAAGCGGCCACCGGGCTGTTGAACGCCAAAGGGACCATTGCCATGGCACGGACCGACAATCCTGATTCGGCCACGAGCGAATTCTTTTTCAATGTCGAGGACAACCCGGTCCTGGATTATAAACAAACGTCCAAACAGATCGGGACCGGAAGTTTCACTGGCAGCACCACCATGGGCTATTGTGCTTTTGGCAAGGTCATCAGGGGGATGGATGTGGTCGTCAAGATACATCAGGCGAAAACGGGTCGGTCCGGCGGCATGAGTGACGTGCCAGCAAAGCCGATTATTCTCAAAAAAGCCTACCGTCCTCAATAGGGGCTTCGGGTGATGATTTCAAAGGCGATCCGGCAATGGATCGCCTTTTTTTGTTGAAATCGTCAGACAAGGTCGTGCTCGTGACCATCGGTACGGATGACCACGCGTCCCGTGCCCAAATGCAGCGACATGGTTCGGGGTATGTCGTCGCCGAATTCTTCGGCTGTTAAGCGGGTTTTGTTATACGCGAGCACGCCTTTGAGTGCCGTGGCGTTTCTGGTGCCGATAGGAATATGAAACTGGCTGCGAATATTGGCTCCACCGGCTCCTTTGTATATGAGACGGTGCTGACTGGCTCCAGCCTGTACCAGGCTACGGACCATGGCAGGAACACCTGTTGTCACGAATTTGAAAGGATTGGTTTCGCTGTTTTGATGGTTTCCCGGCGCGGGGAGCAGGCAATGGATTAATCCGCCGATGCGTGTTCTCGGATCATAGGCAGAGACCCCGATACAGGACCCGAGGGAATAGGTAATCAGGACATCCTCGGGGTGTACCGAGAATTGCATGTCCGAGAGACCAACGATTTTGAGACTCATGGCGGTCTGTGCTCCCCGTAAAGTATACGGTGGTCAGCGCACAGAGTAAAGTGACACCCTCGTGTGATGTGATCGGTTGCGTCCCGGTCTGGCTCGTGTCTTTCGAGACAGACCTTTCTGAATTTTCTTTGGATTGGGTCGAATCCGACGGCTTATCATATTCTTTTCTGGACTTTTTTTAGATTTTTCTGAAAAATACTGCCATACTGTATGATATGGCATATCCTGTTTCAAGGCTGCTTTTTTCGAAGGTCTTTTTCTTTCAGCCCCGGACGACATAAAATGAAATTGCATAAATCTTCAAAATATTTAAATTTATTTACTCTGGCAATCGTTGTTACAGTGATGATGTCGGTGTGCTCGAGTGTCAGCTTTGCGGCCTCGGCCAAATCGTATTTTATTGTTGGGCATTCCGATTTTCATGCGCTTGTCAAGAACAGCAAGCGGGCGAAGTATCGTTCCAATTGGGAAAAGGTGGAGAAATCCTTTGCTCGGTGCCTCAGAGCCGATCCCAACGGTTCGTATGCGCCCAAGGCCTTGTACTACATCGGTCGAGTACATGAAGAACTCGGTGTCCAAAGCGGGCTGAAGTCTGATTTTCGTCGAGCTGTGGACTATTATGGTCGGGTGCTTGCACGGTATCCTCGTCATGGCTGGGCGGACGATTGTCTGTATCGCCGAGCCGGGGTGTATGCCAAACGATTGCGGGAGACCACCAATGCCCGGTTGGATTTGGCTAAAATCATTGTGGAATATCCGCGTGCTGACATGCGGGCCAAGGCCAAGGTCGCGTTGAGGAAGCTGGGGAAATATGATTGGGCCATAGCCACGGTTTCCAAAAAGAGCACATCCAGTCACGCGGTAGCGAGTTCCAGAACGAAGACCTCGACACGAAAAACGACAGCCAAGGTGACGAATATCAGGCCCAAGGATCCGACCGGCACGGCGCATCTCGATGTTGTCCGGTATACATCCAGCGATGAGTATACTCGTGTGGTGTTAGAGTTGGATGCGCAGGCCAAATATCGATATCAAGTGCTCCAGCCAAACCCGGACGTGAATCGGCCACATCGTTTGTATGTTGATATCAACAATTCCAGATTGGGTCATGACGTGACCGCGTCCACAACGGTTTCCGATGGCATTCTCCGATCCATTCGCACCGGGCAGTACAACAAGGATACGACCCGAGTGGTTCTGGATTTCCTGGATTTGCAGGAATACAAGATCTTTCCGCTTCAGAATCCATATCGTATCGTGATTGACGTGTATGCGCCGGATGAGAAAACACGTGCAGCCCAGAAAGCCGCTTCGAAAAAGGTGTCCCGAAAAACGACCGCCAATTCCAAATATCGCCCACCGAGTGGCAGCAAGAAAATGGCTGGCGATTTGCTTGAACAGCTCGGTCTGACGGTCAAGACGATCATGATCGATCCCGGTCACGGAGGCAAAGACCCCGGAGCCGTCGCCAACGGATTGCGGGAGAAGGACATCAATCTTCGCTTTGCGAAGTTGCTTGGGAGAAAGCTCAAGGCCAAGGGTTTCAATGTTTCATATACGCGGACCACGGATGTGTTCATCGCGTTGGAGAAGCGGACAGCCATGGCGAATGTGAAGAAGGCCGATTTGTTTCTGTCGATTCACTGCAATGCCAATCGGAGTCGAAACATTCACGGGCTGGAGACGTACAGTTTGAACCTTGCGAAGTCCAAGGACGCAGTCCGAATCGCGGCTCGAGAGAACGCGGTTGACCCTCGATCCATTTCTGATCTTCAGTTTATCTTGACGGATTTGATGGTGAATTCGAAGATCAAGGAGTCGCGGGATTTGGCTTCAGATGTGCAGTCCAGCACGATTCGTCGTGTTCGCAAGAAATATAGTTTGAAGAACATGGGGACTCGCGAGGCACCATTTTATGTCCTCATGGGGGCAAAAATGCCTTCCGTGCTTGTGGAGTTGGGATATATCACGAACAAGACGGAAGCCAAGCGGCTTCGTTCTGACAAGTACCTCGACCATCTCGCCAACGGTATTGTTGAAGGGATATTGGCCTACAAGGGGAAGATCGAGCGATACGCTTCTCTCTAGATCGTGTGAGAAAAAATATTTGAGGCCTCCGGTTTTGCCGGAGGCCTCTTTTGTTTTTTTTGATTGAAGAAGGAGGAAAAGAAAAAGGCCAGGTTTCCCTTTGGGTATTGAGCGTTGCGCGCTACGCGGTGGGGAGTCATTTGGCATTGTTTCAAAGGTTTTGCCTTTACGGCGACGTGCTTTTTGCTTGGCTTCCGAAGAAATATAGCAGCGGCCATGCCTTGCTTTATGGGCCGTGTGACGGTTTTATCTTTTGCTGATGCGTATTGCTTCATCGTTAGAGTCAGGACGCAAATCTTGCTAAAGTGTGAAGCTCGTATTTTTTAAAACACGGAGTTGATAAGCTGACTATTGCCTAGGCTAAATTTCTTAGCGAAACGGGAAAATATACAGGATGCTGAACTATCCTGTGCTGCAAAACAAAAAAGCCCCAAACAAAGGAGCTTTCTATTATTAATACTTTGGTTCTAAAATTTAATCAATATTTAACGCACTCATTCTCACATTTGCCGCTGCAGGGGAAACGCCGAACTTTAACGCAAGGCGCATTTCGTTCTTTTCGCATTCAACAGCAGATCGACGAAACTCATCTTCAGGCATCAAAAATTCAGCGGCAAACCAATTTGCTTCCCATTCCCTACGATTGCTGCCACGACGATTGAGCAATAGCTCTTGATCTCCTTCAAAATCCGTATGAAGGAAATAGTGACCAAGTTCATGAGCAATTGTAAAATTATTTCTTGCGCCAGAAGTAGAAAAAGGAAGGTAGATTTCAAAGTCCTTCTTGGCAGCAACTCGCAAAGTCTCCTCACGGTCATCACCAAAGACCGTTGTAATTTTTCCACCAAGAATCGGAAGCATGCGGTCATAGGCTTCTTGGGGCGTATCTCCCGGTTTAAAAAATATGTCGCGTTTCTCACGAGCTAAATGAGCAACCGCACTTTTGGGGTATTCACCCTTTTTGAGTCGTGGCATTTTCCCCTCCCAATTTCAAAATAAATAATATTGCGCTTGAGCCGTTGATTACACAACTTTTTTTAACTGACAAGTTCTTTATTATTGATTGCCTATAATGTAACAACTAACCAATTATTTGCAATCAAAATTGTATTTAAAAATCGTGAGTACATTTTCATGCGCATTCTTAGACTACTTTTAATGACAGTTGTCCTTCTCGTCGTATGGTTTTTGGGCGGCCATTTATTCCATAAACACTGGTGGGTTATTGACAATCTGTTTGGAGAAGGTTGTTGGGAAAACACCTTCGCCCCAGTAAGTGCTCTTTTTGCTGCATTTGCTTCGGGGGGCGCTATTTATGCAATAATTGTTCAAATTCGACAATTCAGAAGTCAACAATTTGAAAGTAATTTCATGAATTTACTCAATATTTACAAAAGCAATAAAGAAAGCCTTACTGTGCACATTGGAAAAAAGGAAACGCGAGGGATCGATGTCTTTTATGATTCCTACATGCTTTTGAAAGAAATATACACAAGGGTAAAGTGTCCGGACTTCTCTGGAGGAATATTTCAACCGAACAGTAAATCTGAATATATCATTGGTGCACGAATTGATGATTTAAGAAATGATTACGGTGTGATTGAATGGGAAGGTCGCGAAAGGTTTAAGCTTTGCCATAAAACTTTAGAAGAGTGCTTGGAGAACTCTTTGGGGAAATATTTTAGACATCTATATCATACTGTCAAATACGTCGATAAAATGGCTCCAAATTCCAGAAAGAAGAAGTTGTATATAGGTATTCTTAGAGCACAGTTTGATAATTATGAATATGCTTTAATTTACTATAATACCCTCATGTCAAATGACAAAAAAGTTTTTAAAAATACTTCGAAATTTCAGCATCTCATTGAACGGTACTGCCTTCTTCATAATTTAAATCAACGATTACTATTCGATGGTCATGATGCAGGACGCTATTCTGATAAGGCTTTCTGGCATTTTTGGAGACGTATGAATAAAAAATATTACCAATCATGGAAAAAGAATGTTTGGGAAAAATGCGTTACAAATTTTAAAGAATGCTTCATCCCTCAATTTGAATGAGCTACGCTACGCCCCTTCTTTATTTTAAAGATTTCGTGGCCCAAATTTTTGATTTATGAAAGATAAGAGCATAATTTTTCTTGTGTGAGAAGTAAAAGACGTTCTCGTGGTTATGGGGGATAGCCTTTTGGGACAAATTGCTATTTGTGTCTACGTTGGTCATGATGGGAAAGTGATTTCAGAACCTTTTGAGTCAAGAAAGGGAGGATAGCGGATGGAGCAAGTGAAATGTTGTCTTTAGACGTTTTTAAAAGCACATTGAGTGGCTCCTAGAGGTGGCCTCGGTTCTTCGGACCACTGAGCAGCGAATTTAAGGTGGACAAGTTTACGGGTTACGCCGCCTTTTGGTTCCAAGCCAGAGGGGGGCCCCCCTCTGGCTTGGAACTTTGATATACATCCATCGGCTTCATTCCGTCAAAAGTGAAATGAGGCCGACGATTATTATAAAAATCAAACCACCAGGCCAATGCCTCACGCAGTTCACTTCCTGTGCTTAATTCATGCAAATATACGCATTCATATTTCAAGGAACGCCACAACCGTTCGATCATGACGTTATCCCTCCACCGGCCACGGCCGTCCATTGAAATGCGTATGCCAGCATCCCTGAGAGTCTTCGTGAATTCATAACTGGTAAACTGTGAGCCTTGGTCGGTATTGAATATCTCTGGCTCGCCATAGCGATTTATGGCCTCTTCCAAAGCCGCTACACAGAAATCCGTATCCATCGTATTCGACAATCGCCAAGAGAGAACTGCACGACTGTGCCAGTCCATGACCGCCACGAGGTACAGGAACCCACGTTTCATGGGGATATACGTAATGTCCGTGCACCAAACTTGATTTGGCTTTGTGATCGGCAGATCCCGAAGCAAATATGGATAAACCTTATGCCCAGGATGAGGCTGGCTCGTTCGAGGTTTTTGATAAACAGCCATCAACCCCATCTTTCGCATCAACCTCCTCACCCGCTCTCGACCAACAGGATACCCCGTATCTCGCAGTATATTCCGCATCTGTCTTGATCCGAAAAACGGCAGTTCCATGAACAGCTCATCGATTATCCGCATCAACTCCAGATTGAGCGGAGACTCGCCGATAGGCTGGTAGTAATATGTTGATCGTTGCAATTGCAGAACTTTGCACTGCCGTCGAATGCTGAGACTAGGATGTCCGCTGTCGACGATTTTGCGCCTTCGCCCGCAGCTCATATTTTGGCAAAGGCTTGCTGCAAAAAATCCTTCTCCACAGTCAACTGGCCGATCTTTGCATGAAGGTCCTTGATCTGCGCTTCGTTGTTTTGTGGGGTATTCTTGGTCTTGCCGAAAAAGGATTCGACGATCCCTTCCTTAGCTTGTTTCTTCCACGTGGAGATCTGGTTGGGATGAACGCCATGTTTGCTGGCCAGCTCTGAAATCGTGTGTTCACCGGACAATGCATCAAGTGCGACACGGGCTTTGAACTCTGCAGAAAAACGTCTTCTCTTGGACATGATCGAGCCTCCTTCGGCTACTATCTGTCCACCTAAGCAAGTGGTCCAGTTTTCTGGGGCCACCTCTCCTAAATACAAGTCTCTAACTTTGTCGGGGTACTATGACTTCGAATAGCAAAGTTGACATATTTTTTGAGCGCAATGAGGTGCCTGCGTTTTCCCTTTTTACATAGTCATTATAAGATTGGTCAGTTTGGCCGGTCTCATCTGTGTTGTATTTTTCGTAATGGCAAAATTGATCAAGTGGGGACAGAATGGGGACAAATCGCTCAACAACGAAAAAGCCCTTACGAAGAAAACTTCGTAAGGGCTTGATTTCGCGTGGTGCTCGGGGACAGAATTGAACTGCCGACACGGGGATTTTCAGTCCCCTGCTCTACCGACTGAGCTACCCGAGCACGCTGTCGAGAAATGGGATTTACCCAAATGAGCGGAGCTTGGCAAGTGGTTTTTTACAAAAAGCCGTTTTTTTTATTGTTTGTTCTCCAAAGGCGCTCCCATTTCAAGAATTCTGGCGGCAAATCCGGAGCGTAATGCCTCCAGATAGTCTGTATCCAGTGGACCCTTCCAGGTCGTGATTTCTGTATACCGCTTGGGAATTTTGACCTTGTCAGGCCGGTAGCCCATTTGGAGCCGCAGCCGCCAGCGGAGGCGTTGCACTCGGTCGCCTATTTCGGGGATGCTGCCGTGCAGTTCGCCGTATCCGACTGATTCCATGGCTTCGGCCAGCAATTCGTCCTTGTACACCCCTCGGGAGAACAGGCAGCCGACCATGCAGTTGAGCACGATGCGGTCGCGTGCGTCGTTGACCAGAAAGTCGAGCGCGCCCTGAACGTCCTGTTCTTCATGCTTCTGGTCCCATGAATACCCTCCGGAATCCAGATGGGCATGACGGAAGCCCAGCGCCTCGGACACGAAGAAAACTTCGCCAGTGGCATACCCGGCCATTTCCTGACCCAGAACGCAGGCGAAATCCTCGCCGCCAAAGACCTTGGCGCATTTCATGGTCCCGGACGCAAGCAACCGATAAAACTCGTTGGTTGGCCGTCCCAGTTTCTCAACGGCTTGCATGTAGGTTTCGGCATCACCCCAGCGGAGTGGGAGTTCGGTCTCCTTCTCGCTGATGACGCCCCGTTCCAGCGCCTCGGTGGCCCAGGCCAGGGCCACGCCTGTGGACATGCAGTCCAATCCTTCCTTCTCGATGACATCCAGAATGCGCAGGACGTCGCTGGCGTCTGTCACCTCGATCATGGAACCGCAGGCAAAAATCGGTTCGAAATCATAGCCGACTTGTCGATACAGGTATTGGTTGTTTGTCTGGAATTGTTCCCGGACAAAGCCCACATGGATGCAGCCCACCGGGCAGCCGGCACAGGCCGCGTTGCGCAACAGAGTGTCGTCCGCAAAGGTCTCGCCGGAAATGTTTTTGGCCAACGGGCTGGATGTCTGCTGAAGGTTCTTCCACGGCAGACTCTTCAATTCGCTCAGCGGACTGACATTCACCGCAGTTCCGACGCCATGGTATTTGGCCATCATTTCCGTGGTGGTGAGTTGCTGATAGATGTGTTTGTATAATTTGGGATACTGCTTGCCTTCGGGCAGGGCAAATCCTCTGTCGCCGAGAAGGCATATGGCCTTCAGGTTTTTGACGCCCATGGCTGTGCCGCCGCCCATGCGGCCGAAGTGGCGATAGGTATCCACGTTGATACAGGCATAGGCTGACAGATTTTCACCAGCCGGGCCGATGCGCATGATGGACCGACGCCCGGCACCGGGGAAGATTTTTCTCAGCACGCGGCCCGTGGCGATGGCGTCAAAACCGCGCATGTATTCCACATCCCGGGTTTCAACTCTGCGGGACCCCACACACAGGGCGGTCAACCGTTTGGCCTTGCCCGTGATGACGAGTGCGTCGAGATCGGCGAACCGGAGCGACAGAGCGGATTTCCCGCCCGCGTAACTTTCGGTATATTCATTATGATAGGGAGAGCGAAACGCGCAGCACGTTTTGCTCATGAGCGGGAAATATCCGGTCAGCGGGCCAATGGCGAAGATCACGGGCTGTTCCGGGTCGTCCCAGTGGCGGTCCACATGGCCGAATTCCTCGAACAACTTGGCCGCCAGACCCGTTCCACCCAGATATTCACCCCGTCCGGGGCGTTCGATGATTTGGGTCTTGCCGGTGGTCAGGTTCACCATCATGACTCGGAAGAAGTCTCTAATCATTGCTTCCTCCCTCGATGGATTCTTTTTCCGGCAATTCAACCATTTCGAGACAATCATGCGGACAGAACGCGACGCACTGACCACAGTGGATGCAGACATACGGATTCACTTCGTGGTCCAGAAAAATGGCGTCCACGGGGCAGGCTTTGGCGCATTCGCCACATCGGATGCACAGGTTCTTTTTCTGGATGACACCGCCACCCTTGCGTTGGGACAGTGCCCCGGTGGGACAGGCCGCAGCGCACGGAGCCGGACTACAGGCCAGACATACGCGGGCTTCAAACCCCGTGGACAACCCGCCGGACGAGGAAATACGGATGCCCGCCTTGTTCCATGAAAGGAATTTATGGACCTGTCTCGCACAGGCCAATGAACACGAATGGCAGCCGATACACCGCTCCATCCGTACAGCTCTAAGTGCTTTCATACGAAATTGCCTCCGGCAGTGTCAGGGGAGGGGGGGAGTTCCACCCCATCCAGAACACGGCCTGTCCCCTTTCTTTGTCCACGTTATGCCGTGCTTTTTCAACGGCCTGCTTTCCGTGCCCTCAACGGGAAAAAGAAAAAGGTCTTAATCTGAGTGTTCAAGAATATCCTGCTTGAGCGCCCACAGGATATGATTTTTCAACTGAATTTCATCGACATGGGGCGCAACATGTAAAGCCTTGCGTATCAGGGAGTGAGTGTCAACCGGCTTTCTTGCAAAAAAAACGAGTTTCTTGATGATTTCCATGTCAATGGATGTCCCCAGTCCCGCATAGATATTCGGAAAATCGCGTCCATGGTAATACGCTTCTCCGGTACGTCCCGCTTGGAGTACGGTGTCGTCATTCAGGGTTTCACTGGTATAATGGCCAAATAAATGACCAAATTCCGGGGCCAACGGATGCTTGATGTTCCGCAGCGGGGCGGCGTCCACCGGCTCGTCCCATAGCGTGTCCCACAATTTGACATAGCGGGCGATGGCGGATGGCCAGGAAAAATGGTGTTCGATTCGAACGCGTGCGGCGTGCCCCATGGCTTGCCGTTTTTCGCGGGATGCGATCAGCTCCTTGAGCGCTTCGGCCAAGGCCGGGATGGACACCGCCGTGCGTTGGGCCAGCCGCAGGTGATAGTCGCTGTCAAAGGTCAATGGGGCTTCGAGGTCCACATCTGGGGTGGCTGCGGGACCGATGGTTGGGACGAGCAGTCCGGTTTCGCCATGCTTCACGATATCCGTGTATCCATCATAGGCCGAGGCCACGACGGGCAGGCCAAAGGCTCCGGCCTCTACCAGCGTGATGCCGAACGTTTCCTGCGGGTTGTCGGCAATGGAAACGAAAATGTCCGCTGACTGGAAAAGCGTGATTTTTTCTTCGTCATCCGGTCGCACATGGAGGCGCAGGGCAATCCCGGCATTGGCAGCCAACTTTGTGAGCATGGTGCCGATGTCTTCCTTGTCGTCAACCCATCCCGCCAGGACAATCTCCACATCCTGCGGATTCAGTCCGTCCTGTATCAATCGGTGGACGGCCCGGATGAGCGGGACGATATCCATTTTGGAATGGTGGGAAATCCGTCCGAAGACCAGGATTCTGACAGGGGTGGCGTCCCGGGGCGGGCCGGGTGTCAATGCTTCGGCGTCCACGGCCAGTGGAATACGGGCAAGTCGGGGACCCGGATGACTGGTCGGGGTCAGTCCGAATCCATCCCGAAGCCATGAAAAATAGTTTTTGACCACTTCCTGCCCGGCTCTGGATGTACAGATGATGCTGTCACGACGTGTGGTGCCGGGCCACAGATGGTGCAGAAACGCGGTTCCGAAATGGGCATAACTCAAGGAATGGGTCAGGCCGGTGATCGGGAAAATTTCGGCACTGTACCGATTACGCATTCGGGTCAGGAATGGCTGGCTCACGATGCAGTCGGACACATGGAAACAGTGATAGTGTGTCTGTGCCAGCATGGTCGGCAGATCCCGGCGGAGCAAAAGTGTGATTCGTCCGGTTTGAAGCAGTGTGGGAGCGACCGTGAGCAGGGTCTTTTCCAGTTGTTCCTGTTCGTTCTTTCCGGACAGGAAGAAGTGATATTCATCAAAGGGGTCTGCCGTGAGCAGTGCCTGAAGAAAGGTCGCGTTGGCCACCATTCGTCCCAGAATTGGGCCGGTCTCGAAAAAGGGATCGAGCGTGCCCCATATACGGTGTTTTTTCAGCATACTCTGGTCAAAACCGTTCCCGCTGCTTTTGTCAATGACTTCCCCCGGACAGGGCACTTTTTTCCGCCTTTCGAGCGGGCTAAAAAAGAAATTGGTATTCATTTTTCACATATGAATTCAAGGGATTGTCAACATTATACAACGGCAAGATGTCTTATTGCACTCGATTATCACTCTTTGGCCCCGATCTTGCTCAACTCCTTGTGCGAGAGGAAAGCTCGTCAAGGTTTTGACATTCAAGGAGACGTGGAGACATGCCAAGACAATCCATCAAGCAGAAAAGAAGCCCTGAACTCATGTGGGGTTTGGGACTCGATGACACCCTTGTTCATCAGATAGAAGAGGGCGTCGGGCCTGGATTTCATATTCAGAATTTCCCCACAGATGCCCTGCCTTTGGAAAAGGATATTTTTCGGGAAGAAAAGCCCACGGCGGCCTGGATTCCCTGGTCGGTGTGGAGTGATTTCCCTGAATACAAAAAAGCCGAATACCGTGATCAGGACACCACACAACGGATTCTGATCCAAAACGAGCAGGATACGCCGTTGGAAATGGACAAGGTGCTGGCCGAAGGGTTTCTCACGGTGGTCAGTATGCCGTTGACCCGGCCCAAGATTCAGGATGTGTTGTTTCGTGCCAAGGAAGTGACGTCCATGTATTCGGATATTTACCGAATGACGGAAGAGATTCTGCTTGAACGGGAATTGTTGGCCAGAAAGACCGATCAGCTGATGTTTCTGAACAAGGTGCTTGCCTCGGCGACCGAAAGTCTGGATGCCTCCACCATCCTCGCCAATGCCAAGGACACGCTCGGTCTGGTGCTGCCTATCAAGATGTTGCACGCCGCGTTCTGGAATCATCAGCCCAATTCCGATGTGGCTGATGTCGAAATTTTTCTCAACGGTGCAATGCCACCGGAAACAGAGTCCGAATGGGTTGAAAACATCATGGGGTCCGCCAATTTCATGGGCAGTGGCCCGGTGAACGGATTCAACATTTTTCACACGGATTCCGCCCGGCGGCCCGAGTACGCATTGACGCCCACTCAGGGCAAGTTGGTCACCATGCCGCTCACCGCCGGTCACGAGACCTTTGGCTGTCTTTCCCTCCTGTGCGAACCCGGCTATCGGCTGGGCAAGGATCAGGTGGAAACATTCCGATCTGCTGTCAACCACATCGGTTTGGCTCTGCGCAACGCTTTGACATTCAAGGAAGTGCAACGCCGTGCCGACCACGACGGTCTCACCCGATTGTTCAATCGGCATACCTTTGAAGAGCGGTTGGTGTATGAGATCAAACGCCGCCGCCGGTACAATCACGATTTGTCGCTGCTGATGGTGGATCTCGATCATTTCAAACAGATCAATGACTCTTACGGACACAAGGCCGGTGATTTGGTGTTGCAGAAGATCGGGGATATCCTGACCACCTCATTTCGGACCACGGACCTTGCCGCACGCTATGGCGGGGAAGAATTCGTGGTGCTCCTGCCGCACACTTCGGAAGAAGCGGCCTGGAAATTGGCGGAACGCGTCCGGTCAATCATTGAAGCGTGCAATTTCCATTTTGACGGCCATGATTTTACCATCACCGCGTCCATTGGCGTGGCCTCGGTGGAAGGCGGCGCATTGACCACCAATGACGACCTCGTCATCAAGGCGGACAAGGCCCTGTATCAGGCGAAAAATAACGGTCGAAACATGGTTGTGGTTTCGGGACAGAAGACTACCGATAGAGATCGTTCGGCCATGCAATAAGACACATCGAATTCACAGCCCCTGTTTCCATTTGGACGCAGGGGCTTTTTGTTTTTTTAGGGGATGAAAGAGTGTGTATACGTCGTTTTTCCGGTGGCGGCCTCTTTGAAAAGAGCGAGATCGGTCGGTCAGACGATGGTTTTGGTCATCGTTTCCCTTGAAGGATCATTTTCCATTTTCGAGATGCTTCCCAACTGAACCCTCCGGGCACACAGGGCCAAATGGAATTGTTCTGGAACAGCGGGTCTTCGGCCAACGGATAGGGGCTGGCGGCGCAGGCGGTTTCAAACATGGGTGAACCGGGAATCGGGGTATATTGCGCCAGATGTGGTCGGAATCCATAGGCTCGAACATGGGCCACGGCCTGAGCCACATTGTCATAGTCCTGATTCGGCAGGCCAAACAGGATATAGACCCCGATATCGTCGAGGTCGAATCCCGCATCCAGCAGATTCCGCGCACCGGCTTCCCATTCTTCCCGGGTGAGCTTCACGTCGTTACGATGGTCGAAATCCGTGGTTTCCAGCCCCAGTCTGACCGTGTGCAATCCCGCTGCCTTGAGCCGTTGGCAGACCTCGGGCGTCAATCGGCGGATGTGCATGGCGTTGGGCGTATGCAGTCGCAATCCCGGAGTCTTTTCAATGATTCCGTCCAACACCGGCCAGAGCCATTTCTTTGGATTGACCAATAACGCATCGTCATAAAAAGAGAAATCGCGGACACCCCGGTCGTATTCCGATTGGATGGAGCGCATGATCGCTTCAGGTGATCCCTGACAGAATTGGGGGTAGAGCGCATGGCTGGCACAATATTCACATGAAAAAGGGCAGCCCCGTGAACCGAGGATGATGGAGTATCGAGGGTTCTCGTACAAGTCGAGAGCTAATGAAAGTCCTGCATTATCAGGTATTTGCGGTGTGTCAAAACCAATCAATTTCCAAAAGGCCGCCCAGTTGTCTGGTCGTTCCAGTGGTCCTTGTTGGATAGAGGCGTCGGCATGGACCGTGGCGTGTTCCGAACACAGGGTGGCGTATCCACCGCCAATAAAACGGGGAACATCGGGCCACAGCTCGGCGGCCATGGTCAGGACGTCCAACGCGCCCGGATACCAATAGGTCATGATGGATGAGACGAGCACGGCATCGGGCCGGGGGTCGAGTGCGGCCAGTGCTTCGTGAACCTGTTCGTGCGGCAGGCCATATCGGGAGAATCGACGTTCCATGAACGAGAGGTTGTCCGGGAGCGGAATGGTTTCCTTTGGATAATGGCCGGTGCCGTATTTGCCGGGTTTTGGCCAATGCACATCATTCCATGAAGGAGACAGGCAGTCCATCAGGGCCACGGAGGCTCCGGCACTGCGAACCATGTCCAGACAGGCGAGCAGCCCGACGGGCCGGGACCAGACATTAAAGGCCGCGAAATCGTGAATCCATGGATTGATGCCGAGAATGCGGGGACCGTTTCCTTCGGTCCAGGAAATGTGAGGGAATTCGGGAAGGGCCACAGCGTCACCGTGTCAGGAAATTGGAAAGAATAGATAATCCGAGCATGAGAATAACCAGGATCAACAGTATGTTGGTCCATTTGTCACGCCGGTAGGCCCGTTCGGATTTGGACTTGGTGAACTGGCTGAGGATGAGAAAAATCAAGCCGAGGACGATGATGAGTTTCATGAACAGGCCCATACATTACTCTCCGCGTATCCAGATAATCCCCGCCTGTCTGCCGGTATCCCGGTTCGGGGTGGTGTTTGTTTTGCGATAGGAAAAAAAGGTGTCGTCCAGCCCCATGGTACAGAGATTCATCCCGAAAATCTGTGATTCAGGCACGCCCGCGTCTATCAATTGATCGCGGGTCATACGCCACAGATCGACCGTCTTGTTTCCCGGGGTGAAATAGCGAGTGAATTCCGGGCCGAAATCCGTATCGAAATTGACGAATTCGGCGGCATCAGGCCCAAGGGACGGGCCGCGCACGGCAAAAACATCCTTGGGAACCAGTCCGTAGTGGTCGCAGAACCGACGGACTCCGGAACCGGGGAAATTCATTCTGTTTCCACGCCATCCGGCATGGAGTCCGGCAATGTATTTTCCGGAACGGTGGGCCAGTAGAATGGGTTGGCAGTCAGCGGTCTTGATGACCAGTCCCACACCCGGTGTCGAGGTCGTGACGCCGTCGCCGTCCAGCGAGGCATGGACATCAGGAGGCGTGGAATCAGGGTCGAAATGGATGACATCTCCATGAATCTGGTTCAATTCGCACCAGCCGGAGAGGCCCAGACGGTCGAAGAGAGCCTGTCGATTGGTGCGGACCGCTGTTGGGTCGTCGTTGACGTCATAGGACAGGTTCGCAGAGTCGTGCGGTGGTTCGGAGACCCCGCCCCGCCGGGACGTGAACGCGCAGGCAACGCCTGGAATGTCATAGAATTGGTAGGGAAAAAACGCTATGGCCGCCATATTTCCTCATCAGTACAGATTATGTCAACGGGGATGTCCCATGGCTGAACCGGCAGGGCATCGATCAATTGAAAAGCGTATCCCACCCCGACTTTTACGGTGTCTCGCATGGCATCACCGGCAAGCAGCCGATCGTAGTAGCCGCCGCCATATCCGAGTCGGTATCCGTGCCGGTCAAAACAGACTGCCGGTATGATGGCGAGATCCGGCGTACACGAGGCCACGGGCGGGCATCGCTTGGCGTCCGGTTCAAGAATGGAAAATGCGCCCGGAATCAGGTCGTCCTCGCATGAGGCGCAGGCAATGTCCATATGGCCGTATTCGTCCGGGCGACATCGGGGCATGAGGACCCGGCATGACCGATCCCACAATTCTTTGACTAGCGGCCGGACATCCAATTCTTCCCGAACCGGCCAGTACAGCAGAACCTCTTTGGCCGAGTGCCATATATCCAGAGAACGGACATGTTCTCCGGCGGCGTGGCTGCGATTCTGGCCCCAGGAAGGGGAGAGTGCAGCGCGTCGTTTTCGCAGGGCGGTTCGCAATTGCTGTTTGTCCATATCCGTCATGGCGTGAGCCTACCACGCACGCTACGGACAATCCAGCGCGGAGAATATCCCCGCTTGGGTTTCGGTGCATCTTGTTGTATCGTGGCCAACGGTATCAATACAACTGATTGCGCGGGGTAACGATGGCTGCAAACATACTGGTTCTCGACGACGAAAAAAATTATCTGCTCATTCTGGAAACCATCCTTGAAGACGAGGGATACACGGTCACCACCCTGTCCGACCCCGAAATGGGGCTGGCCTATCTCGAAGATTCCGAGGTGGACATCATCCTGACCGACATGAAAATGCCCGGTTTGACGGGGCAGGACGTGTTGGAACAGTGCAAAAAGAAGTACCCGCATATTCCGGTGCTCATCATGACCGCTTTCGGGTCCATCGAAGCTGCGGTCGAGGCCATGCGGATCGGTGCATTCGATTACATTACCAAGCCCTTTGCCAACGAAGAACTGTTGCTGTCCATTTCCAAGGCCAAACAATTCGCGGCCACGCAACAGGAAAATATCCGGTTGAAACGGGAAATCAGGGACCGATACTCCAAGGACAACATCATTGCGCGTGGCAAGGGAATGCAGCAGGTCATGGATATGGTGGATCGTGCTGCGCCGTCCAAGTCTACGGTGCTCATTCTGGGAGAATCCGGCACGGGTAAAGAGCTGATTGCCCGGTCCATTCATACTTCGTCACCGCGTCGGGAAGCCCCTTTTGTCACGGTCAACTGCATGGCTCTTAATCCCGGGGTGCTTGAATCCGAATTGTTCGGCCATGAAAAGGGGTCCTTTACCGGAGCCATGGCCATGCGCAAAGGCCGTTTTGAACAGGCCAACAAGGGCACCCTATTTCTCGATGAAATCGGTGAACTGACCCCGGAACTTCAGGTCAAACTGTTGCGCGTGCTTCAGGAGCATCAGATAGAACGGGTGGGCGGCACGGAAACCATTGATGTGGATATCCGCATCGTGGCCGCGACCAACAAGAATTTGCAGGAAGCGGTGTCCAAAGGCGAATTTCGGGAAGATTTATTCTATCGGCTCAATGTGGTGTCTCTGTTCATTCCGCCGCTGCGGGAACGGCGTGAAGACATTCCCTTGCTGGCTGCGCATTTTCTGGAAAAATACAACAAGGAAAATTCGGTGGAGATCAATGGCTTTTCCGCCGGAGCCATGGATTACCTCTCCGCCTACGAATGGCCCGGCAATGTCCGTCAGCTCGAAAACGTGGTTGAACGATGCACGGTGCTGGCTCGCACGGACACCATTCATGCCGACGATTTGCCGCCAGAAATCAAGGATGAGGAAGCCCAGTTCAAATCCGCTGTCGATCTGTTGCCGACCAAATTGAATCTGGCGGACACCATGGACAAGATCGAAGGGGCGTTGGTCAAACGCGCTTTGGTCAGAACCGATTTTGTCCAGGTCAAGGCCGCTAAAATGCTCGGTCTGTCCAAGTCGAATCTTCAATATAAACTCAAGAAATACAGCCTGTCCGGCAAAGCGAAATAAATGTTTCTTCTCGACGCTCCCTATGTTTCCGATTTCCTGAAAAAAGCGGTCAGCGAACTCGGTCAGTCGGTTTTGGACACCCCAGAAGCTCGGAGGCTTGTCGGCGACACCGGGCTGGATTTCATGGATATTGCGACATTTACGTCCCGCCTTGAAGCCGGGGAAAAGGTGCTGACCAACTCGGAGAATGCGCTTGAGCATGTCATTCGTTGTGGTGGCGAGTCCGATCTGGCCCGGCAGATCGATATCTGCAAGGACAAGGCCCTGTTCCGCGAGACCGTGGCCGACCTGCACCCCCACTATCGATTCATGCGAGTTCCCTTCGAGGATCTCGAATCGTTTGATCTTTCGTCCATGCCGTGTCCGTTTGTGGTCAAACCGGCACGGGGATTTTTCAGTCTTGGCGTGCATGTGGTTGCCACCCCGGACGATTGGCCCGATGTCGTGGCCGCCATCCACGAGGAACGGGCGGCCATGAACGCCGAATATCCCGAAGACGTGGTCAACTCCGCCGAGTTCATCGTGGAACAGTGCATTGATGGAACGGAATACGCCATTGACGTCTTTTATGACGAGCAGGGTGACGCCGTGATTACCAACATCCTGCATCACCATTTCATTTCCGAAGACGACGTTTCGGATCGGCTGTACTACACGTCCACCGCCATCATGAAAACATGGCTGCTCCCGTTTTCCGAGTATGTGTCCGCCGTGGGACACGCCTGTGATTTTCGCAATTTCGCCACGCATATCGAAGTCCGCGTGACTGCCGACGGAGATATCATTCCCATTGAGGCCAATCCGCTCCGGTTCGCAGGATGGTGTGTGGCGGATATCACGTCTCACGCCTGGGGTTTCAATCCTTACGCGTGCTATTTCAAGTCATTGCGTCCGGATTGGGATGCCATCTTGGATGGGCAGGAAGATCGTGTCACCGCCATGGTCATCGGCGATTTCGTACCGGGTGCGGATCGGGACCGTGTCGTGTCCATTGATTACGACGGATTTTGCGACCTTTTCCCGACCGTCCTTGAAGTGCGAAAAATCGATTACCGGGCATATCCGGTCTTTGCCTTTGTTTTTGCTCAGATGAACGAAACAGAACTCGCGGAATTGAAGACCGCCATTGCCAGTGACTTCAGCCGATTCGTGGTCATGAAATAGGCGGAATCTCCCGATTGGAAAGCGTTCGGCCACGCTGTTTGGAAAGGAGGCACTTCGTTTTGTGTTCCCGGTGCGGCGTGTGTATTTCTCCGCTTGCTTCACTGTGTCACTCGGACTACCATTTATTTCGTGGAACCATCGATTACCGAATACGTCACCGCCATGCTCGAATCCCGGCAGATGGCACCCCAGATAGCGGACCATCGTTTCCTGGATGGAGCCGAGGCCCGTTTTGGCGAACCTCGTCGTCCATGGCCGACTCCGTTGCGCGCTGCATTGACCCTGCTTGGCATGGATCAACTCTATGCGCATCAGGCCGAAGCCGTGGATTATGTCCGGGCCGGTCGCCATGTAGTCGTGGCCACGCCCACGGCCAGCGGCAAGACGTTGACGTACAATCTTCCGGTCATGGAACGGTGCCTGGCCGACCCTGAAGCCAAGGCCCTGTATCTGTTTCCGCTCAAGGCATTGGCTCAGGACCAGCTCAAGGGCTTCAACGAATTGGCCGCGCTCTTGCCGGAGGAACGTCGTCCCACCGCCGCCATTTATGATGGGGATACCACGCCCCATTTTCGCAAGAAAATTCGCAATTCGCCACCCAATGTCATTTTGTCCAATCCGGAAATGGTCCATTTGTCCATGTTGCCGTTTCATGCGAGCTGGGCGGAATTCCTGTCCGGCCTGACCCATATTGTGGTGGACGAAGTTCATACCTATCGGGGCGTCATGGGTGGACATATGGCCATGGTGTTTCGGCGTCTTTTGCGGTTGTGTCGATATTACGGGGCCACCCCCACATTCGTTTTTTGTTCCGCCACCATCGGCAATCCCGCTGAACTCTGCCACATGTTGACCGGGTTGGATGTTCACCCCATTCTCGAATCCGGTGCGGCGCGCGGAGGACGGCACATGGTCTTTTTCAACCCGGACGGCAGCCCGTCACAAGCCGCCATTCAGTTGCTTCAAGCCGCATTGGCCCGAAATCTGCGGACCATTGTTTATTGTCAGTCCCGCAAGATGACTGAACTCATTTCCATGTGGGCCACGGAACGGAGTGGGCGATTTAAGGAGAAAATTTCTGCCTACCGTGCCGGTTTTCTCCCCGAGGAGCGGCGTGAAATTGAAACACGGATGGCTGATGGCGATCTGTTGGCCGTCATTTCCACTTCGGCCCTTGAGCTTGGCATTGATATCGGCGGATTGGATGTCTGCATCATGGTGGGCTATCCCGGTTCGATCATGGCCACGTTGCAACGCGGTGGGCGCGTGGGCCGCAGCCAGCAGGACAGCATGGTGGCCCTTATCGCCCAGGAAGACGCGCTCGATCAATATTTCATGCGCAACCCGGATGATTTTTTCAGTCGCCCCCCGGAATCCGCCATGCTCAATCCGTACAATCCGGTCATCATGGATCGACACCTCATTTGTGCCGCCGCCGAATTGACCGTGCGTCATGGCGAAACGTTTCTCCGGGAAAAGGCTGTGAGCGATCGTGTTCAGGAACTCGTCTCACTTGGCCGATTGTTCGAGGTTCAACCCGAACTGGCCGGACATCCGGCGGAAGTCGTGTCCAGCCGGAAGCGGCCGCATCGAGACGTTGATTTGCGTGGAGCCGGGCAGCAATTGCATATCGAAGACATTTCCTCGGTCACGGAAAAGGCCCCGGTCATCGGTACCATTGACGCCCACCGGGCGTTTCGCGAAACCCATCCCGGAGCCGTGTATCTGCATCGCGGCCAGACGTATGTCATCACCGATCTCAACGTCGGAGCCGGTGCTGTTCATGCCCGCAAGCAACGGGTGGGGTATTATACCAAACCCAGAGGCAACAAGGACACGGAGATCTTGGAAGTCCTTGGTCAGAAAGCGTGTTTTGGCACCCGGGTTTATTATGGCCGAGTCAAGGTGACCGAGCAGATTACCGGCTATGAAAAACGGTCTGTCCGAGGGGGAAAGCTCCTTGGCATCATGCCGCTCGATTTGCCGCCTTCAGTTTTTGAAACCGAAGCCATCTGGTTTGAGATCGGCCATGACATCCGCCGTCGATGCGAAGAGGAATTCCTTCATTTCATGGGTGGTATCCACGCCTTTGAGCACGCGGCCATCGGCATGTTGCCCCTGCTGGTCATGACCGACCGAAACGACCTCGGTGGCATCTCCACCCCCATGCATCCACAGGTGGAAGGCCCGGCTGTTTTCATTTATGATGGGATGCCCGGAGGAGCCGGGTTGACTCGGCAGGCCTTTGAGCACGCCGATGAACTGATCGAGACGACGCTCAAGACCATTGAGGACTGTCCCTGTGATTTGGGGTGTCCGTCCTGTGTCCATTCGCCCAAGTGTGGATCAGGCAATCGTCCCATCGACAAACGGGCCGCTCAATTTGTGCTTGAGGCGATTCGTTCGGGAGACCCGAAATCAATCGAACCCAAGGAGATAGATGTGACGCTTCTACCTGGAATTGACCTGAAGAAACCCGCTCCCAAGCGGTATGGCGTGATTGACATCGAAACCCGTTACTCCGCCGCTGAAGTCGGTGGCTGGAATCGGGCTGATCGCATGGGCGTTTCCATCGCCTGCGTGTATGATTCAGATGATGACGCCATGCATGATTATGAACAGGACCAGATGCCGGAACTGGTCGAGCATTTGCAACAGTTCGATCTGGTGATCGGTTTCAATCATGTCAAATTCGACTACGCCGTCCTCAGCGGGTTGAATCCTTTTCATTTTCGCGGATTGCCGAATCTTGATTTGCTGATGGAAGTGCACAACAGGCTTGGATATCGACTCAAACTCGACAATATCGCTTCAGCCACCCTGAATGTCGGCAAATCCGCAGACGGTTTGCAAGCCCTGAAATGGTGGCAGGAAGGGCGGCTGGACCTCATCACCGAATATTGCCGACAGGATGTTGCCGTGACGCGGGATGTCTATCTGTTTGGCCGAGAGCATGGCCATGTCTTGTTTACCAACAAGGCCGGACAAAAGGTCAAATTGCCCATTGACTGGTAAGGGGATGGGCCGTGGGATCTATGTGGTCGATCGGGTGATGACGCGTTCATAAACACGGTTGATGGACTCGGCGACTTTTTCGATGGTAAAGCGGTCTTTGAGCCGTTGTTGTGCTGCTACGCCGTATTTTTTTGTGGTCTCAGGATTTTTAACAAATTCTTGAATGGCATGAGCAAGGGCTTTGGGATCATTGGGGGGCACGACTCGCCCCGTGATGCCGTCCTGATTGACCCATCCGGTTGCTGAACCGGGAATGGATGTGCTGACGAGTGGCAGTCCGTACCGCATGGCTTCGAGCAGCACCACACCAAAGGCTTCGCCCCTATCCACGGAGGGTAGACAGAATGCCGTGGCATGGCCCAGCAGGGTGTGGAGTTCCGTGTCCGAGATGTGGCCGGGGAGATGCACTCGGTCCGTCAGTCCCAGTTGGTGGACGAGTTGTGTGATTTTCGGGAACAAAGGGCCGTTCCCCGCGATGACGAATTGGACGTCTGGTAGTTGTTGGGCGGCATGGACGAGATGTTCATATCCTTTATAATAGGCAAATCTGCCGACACTGGCGATGAGAGGGGCGGGAGACGACGGTTTTTTTGGGTGCAACGGATACCGGTCTCTATCAAGCCCGAGAGGAATCACGGTACATTTGTCGTTCCAGCGACGGAGTGAAGCACTTGATTCCAGATAGTGCGATGACGTGGCAATGATGCTGGCCGCTTTGTGGAGGCACCGTTGTTCAAAAATGCGATATGCCGGATAGAGTGTCTTGACCAAACTGTTTGGCGATCCGTGAACATCCGCGTGCCAATGGATGACGAGTGGTATGTCTTTTGGGAGTCTGCCACAGAAGAGCACTGCTGGATTGGGCAGGTGCAGGTGAATGACGTTAGGGGCGTTTCGTGTGGTGAGTGTGCGCAACAACAGTGGAAAAGTTGGCGAAAGCGGGGCAAATGAAAAGGTGCATGCCGTGGTTGCACGAGTGATATTCACCCCTTCGCGAGAGACGGTATCAGACGCTTGAAAGGGCTTGGAGTGATGGCATAAAATATGGACGTGCGAACCGTGTCGGGCCTGTTCCACGGAAAGGTCTCGAACAAAAGTTTCAACGCCACCTCGTTCAGGGGACGTGAATTTGCTGATGTGGAGGAGCTTCATATCAGTCAAGGATGTACGCTAGACGAGGTGGGGAATCAAGGCTATGCGTGAACACAACCTCGTATGATTCAATGGGAAAGGGTGTTTCGTGAAAAAAATTTTGGTGAATGCCATGCCGTTGACCGTCGTTGGGACCGGGGTTGGTCGGTATCTTCGTGGACTGTATTCCGCGCTCGAAGCAGAATGGTCGGATTCTTTCGAAGTGTCATATTTTACAGGCAAAGGAATTGTTTCAACCATGCCTGACCCCGTTGGGCCGGGGTGGAAAGAGCGTGTGGGACAACTTCTGTGGAAAATGCCCACTCCCATCGCATTCGGAGCCCGCATGATGCAACACGCTTCGCTTGAGAGGAGTTTCGCTAGGATCAATCCGGGCTATGACATCTATCATGAAGCGGGCTATTTCCCTTTTCAGGCCAAACGGGCAAAGCGAACTGTGATGACCATTCATGATCTGTCACTGTTGTTGCATCCCTCTTGGCATCCCCGGGAACGTGTGCGGTATTGGCAACATTTTTTTCATGACAGAGTCCCTTCCGTGGGTGCCTTTTGTGCGGTTTCCGAATTTACCAAACAGGAGATGGTGGACCATCTTTACATTGATCCTGCGTTGATTACGGTGACGCATCTTGGCGTTGACGAGACGCTGTTTAACGATGGTGATGACCTGGAAGCGCAGGCCTTCCTTGAAAAAGCAGGACTGCCGGAAGACTTTCTGCTTTTTGTGGGAAGTGGTGATCCCAGGAAAAATCTCGATAAAGCTATTGCCGCCATTGGATTGAGCCATGTGAATCTACCGTTGGTCGTTGTCGGCTGGACTGGGTGGAATTCGGTGCAGGGAACAAATGTGGTGGGGCTCGGATTTCTTTCGGATCGAGTGTTGGCACAAGTGTATCGTCGGGCGACAATGCTTGTGATGCCCAGTGAATATGAAGGGTTTGGATTGCCTGTGGTTGAAGCCATGGCCTGTGGCTGTCCTGTTTTGGCGTCCAGAGCGGGAGCTCTTGAAGAAGTCGGCGGACAGGCCGTTGCCTCTGTGGATGATACGCACGACTTACGTGGATTTGCGGATAAAATAGACGAAACGGTTTTGTCGATTGAGAGACTGTCTGAATTAGCGGGGAAGGGGAAAAAACGTTCAGTTTCGTTTAGTTGGAGAAGAACCGCTTCATTGACGATGGGAAAATGTATCGAGGAGAATGCGGTTTGAACCGTAAAAAATGGTTGACAAAATAATAGAAGAGGGTATTTTTTTTGGAACCATCAGGTGCATGATGGTTAGGAAAGTATTAGAAACTGTCTAAAGAAGGAAGAAGATCTCATGAAACGTTTTGCAATTTTTGTCATGGTGCTGGCCGCAATGGCCTTTGCAACCATGGCCTTTGCGGAAACAAATGGCCAGCAGCAGGCGAATAGCGATATCGCCCGCACCAGCAGTCAGGCCTTGAGCACCATGGTGCAAGGGCGTGTGGCAACGATAGCCGCTCCGAAACCTGCGGGTTTTGATGCGACTGCCAAAAATCATATCAGCAAAAACGGCTCGTTCGCTTTTGCAACAAACGCTGAAGAACTTGGCCTGTCCTCCGGTGACAGTGCAAACGAATTTGGCCTTTGGGGTATGGGCGCCTTCAATTCATTTGAAAGTGACGCATCCGGTGGCAAGTATGACGCGAACGCATTCAATCTGTTGATTGGTGCTGACTGGCGTGCAACTTCAGATCTGTTGATTGGTATCGCAGCCGGTACCGGAACGCTGGATCTCGACAAGAAAGATTGGAATGGTGGCGCTGATGACGGGTATATCCGGACTGAGCACGAATGGACCATCATGCCATATGCTGCATATAACATTACTGACACGACAATATTCGATGCCTCTTTTGCCTATACGGATTCCCGCTATAAGGACAACGACGGTACTGATTCTGCCAAATACGATTCAACCCGTATGATGACCAACCTTGGTTTGTCCCAGTACTACATGGTTGACAAATGGACTTTGAGTGGACGTCTTGGCTTCATGTACATTGATGGTGACTTGGGTTCATATTCCCGCGGCGCCACTGATGTTGCCAATCCTGACACCTATCTTGGTCAGGTGAGTGCTGAAGCAAAGGCTGCTTACATCTTCGATAACGGTATTGAGCCTTACGCCGCTCTCCGTTACTTCTACGATGTCGCCACCTCTGTTACCCCTGTCCATTCGGATTACGACGAATTCGAGGGTGTGCTTGGTGCCAACTGGCATATCGGTAACGATTGGTCCTTGGGCCTGGAAGGCGGTGCTTCCGCCGGCCGTTCCAAGTACAATGCCTACCGAGGTCAGGCCAGCGTTCGTTATGAATTCTAAATAGCGGCAAATGATGAAAACAAAGGGGTGGCTGAAACGCCACCCCTTTTTTTTTAAGAATTGTAGCCGAATAAACGCTGAATGGATGTGTTTTTTTAATGTCGAATACTCAAAATGTTGCAATAATTATCCCGGCTCTGAATGAGGCGCATACCATCGGGCCCGTTGTGACTGAAATACGGGCTTTGGGGTTTGATGTGTACGTGGTGGATGATTGTAGCAATGATGGAACGGATCATGTTGCCCTTGCGGCCGGAGCGATTGTCTTGCGAATGCCATTTGCAACAGGGGCATGGGGGGCTATTCAGGCCGGTATGTTATACGCCTTGAAAAGTCATGCTTACGAATGTTTTATCACCATGGATGCAGATGGTCAGCATCGTCCGGAATTTATACCAATTTTGTTGGATAAACTGGAAACGTCACCAGCCGATGTCTTGATTGGTAGTTTCCCTCAGAGAGGAAGTGCGGCGCGGAAATTGGCGTGGAAGTTCTTTTCGTGTGTGACAGGCCTTCGGGTTCAGGATCTGACCTCTGGGTTCAGGGTCTACGGACGGAACGCGGCCGAAGTCTTGATGTGCAGAGAGGCAGTATTGTTTGACTATCAGGATCTCGGTGTGCTTTTGTTGCTTCGACGAATGAAGATTGATTTTCAGGAAGTCCCTGTGGCCATGTGTGCTCGGGAAGATGGCTGTTCCCGCATTTTCAATTCATGGTTTTCTGTATTCTCATACATGCTGAAAACCTGTCTTTGGATAATGACGGACTATGTTTCAGGCAGCAAAAAAACGACACGAGATTGGACGGAATATGACGGTATATAATTGGGTCGCGGCATGTCTCGCCCTGTTTTTTTCTGGAGTCATCATTTTTTTGATTCGACGCCAGCGACTTGGTGTGATGCACATTTTTTGGTGGATTCTTGCCGTATTTGGTCTGCTTTTCGCCGGACTTTTTCCCCAATTGCTTGATCGCATCGGGTGGATGTTTGGAATTTCCTATCCACCAGTTCTGCCGATTCTTCTTGCTTTGTGCTTCTTGTTTGTAAAGATTTTGACCATGGATATTGAACGGACGAAGCAAGAAATCAGATTGCGGATAATGAGCCAGAAAATGGCGTCCTACGAAGCAGAGTTACAGAGACTGAGAGAGGAAAAATTGGCGCAGAAGGATGCCGAAAATACAGAAAAATAACGTGCTGAAAGCGAACGGTATTGCCATATACCTCTTGACGTGGAGTGGAGATATGTGTAGGTCTAAATCAGTTTCTAATTACTTCCTATTTTGCAGGAACTGGTTTGCTTAGAGTCGTCTCTGATCAAACCAGTTTCTCATTTTAGAGGGTGATATGATGTCCCAAAAAATTGTCCTTTTTGTGCTGGTTATAGCCTCTTTTCTGTGCGTTGCCAGTTGTTCCCCCCCTTCCATAGACTCAATGGCGCTTCAATCCGGATTTGAAGCCTCTCACGTTTCGGCTGAGCATTTTGATGTGGCTGTTTGTTTACGTGGGCACGGGCCTGTCCTGCGTGTCTACATCGAAGGCGATGGAAAGGCCTGGCTGTCCAAACGACGGCCATCTGTTGATCCCACTCCTGAAAATCCCGTGGCCTTTCATTTGGCCTCAATCGATCCTTTTTCGGTGGTGGGCTATCTTGCTCGCCCCTGTCAATTTGTTTGCGATGATTCTCGAAGAAATTGTCGTGTCCCGGTCTGGACATCTGCACGGTTTTCCGAGCCTGTCGTGGCTGACATGGACGTTGTTTTGGAGACGCTGAAATCGCGAGCCAAGGCCAGTCGGTTAGAGCTTGTCGGATATTCCGGAGGCGGTGCCATTGCGCTGTTATTGGCGGCCCGGAGGACTGATGTCGATTCGGTTATCACTATCGCAGGAAATTTGGATCATGCCTTTTGGACAACGCTCCATCATGTTTCGCCATTACGAAATTCATTGAATCCTGCTGATTTTTCGTACCGACTTGAGGCCATACCTCAGATCCATATCGTCAGTACCGATGACACTGTCATGCCGCCAACTGTGGCCGCCAAGTATGTTGGCAGGTTTGAAGATCCGCAGCATGTGAAGATCATGACCGTTGATGGAATTTCTCATGGTGGAGACTGGGGGGCAGTGGTGTCTGAAGTCTTGACGACCGTCGAGAGGAGCCAGTGACATGACGCGGTACCGTTTTTCAGGGCTGACATGGGCGGTTGTCACTGTCATTCTTGTCTCAGCCACAATGAGTGTCCTGCTTGGTTGGCAGAGCCTGAGCGCATTTTTTGAGCGCGGTATTCTGTGGAATGGTTCCCCTCTCATCGGGAACAATGACGGATATTATTATTTGGAACAGGCTCGCCGTCTTGCTCAAAGCGGCACCAGTTTCAGCGCAATTGTGTCCGATGTGCGGCAGTCAATGCTTTTACCGTACACGCTTGCCGCAATTGCCGGAAACAATGTGGAACTTTTGCATTGTCTCAGTCTGTATGCTGGGCCGGTGCTCGGCTTTTCCATGCTTCTTGCCGTGTTGCCGTGGGCCGTTGAAACCAGGTCCATCCCCGTGATTCTTGTTTCTGGTCCGTTGGCGATGCTGGCTCCGTATTGGCTTCTTCGGTCGCAGGTCGGGTTTTTGGATACCGATACGCTTGTTCCCGGACTGTGCCTGTATGCCTTGTATTGTGTGTTCAAGTTTTCCACGCAAGCTGTCAAACGTTGGCCATGGGCGTTGCTCTATTTGGGCGTGTTGCTGGTGACATGGTTCTGGTGGCGGCCTGGTGCATTCCTCATTGCCGGATATTTGGTCTGCTATGTCGCGTATCCGCGATATAGTTCGTTTGATCGCGTTGCAAAAGTCGTTCTTTTGGGCTGTGGTCTTTGTGTTCTTGGGCTTCTGCTTGCCGGATACGATCCTGTTGTGAAACAGGCGGCGTACCTTGTCGAACATATCAACTTGGCCTTTGGTGGTGTCTCGAAGTCGCTTCTCTCTGATGCAATTATCGAGTTGGGCGCAGTGGGACCGTGGGGTATCGGGACCAAAAGTCTTGGTAGTCCCATTCTCCTTTTCCCGGCATTGGTGGGAACCGTCGGGTATTGTGTCCGGTATAAATGGAAAGCGCTGTTTTTGGCCTCGGCGTGGATCTTTGGCGGGGCGTCCATGCTATCCCAACGTTTTATTCCTTTGTTCGTGCCTGTGGCCGCATTTTTTACGGTCTATGGTGTTTTTTTTGTTGGTGAATGGGGGATTCATACGTTTGCTGCACGGTGGAAAGCACATGAAAGGACGGTGCAGGGCCTTTTGACAGTGGTGTGCGCTTCGGTCCTTTTTTGGGGTGTGTCCAATGCGGCTTCCTATCGCCCTGTGTCGTATTTTACTCGCGGTGATTTTATCCTTGCACAAAAAATCAGTCAGGATTTTCCCTCGGATACCGTGATCTGGACATGGTGGGATTTTGGGTATTTTTATCGATATTTAACCGGCATGAAGACGTTTTTTGATGGCGGTTCACAAACCGATCTCAGTTGTTTTACCGCAGCCTATCCGTTGATGCAGCCTGACATGCGAAAGGCCGCTCTGTGGATGAAACATTTTGCTGTTGCTTCACCAAATGAGCTTGATCTTCGGCACAAGGGGACCGGTTGGCCTGAAGCGGTTGCCAGGTTCAACGCCCGGCTTGCCCAGACTCCACGCAAGGCCGCTCCTTCCGTCGCTCTTTGCCTTCCCGCACGCGTGTATACAACCGTCGGCTATTTGTATGCTTTTGCCCATGTTTTTGATGAGCACATTCCTCCCGTGGTGAACCAGCTTGATCTGTTTCCCAAGGACGGTTTTCAGTATGACCCTGCATCGAATGCAGTTGTTGTCCCCGAAATGATTGTCAATAAAGGGTATGATTCCTTTGGACGTGTCATCGATGCCACCGGCAAGACTCCCGATCTGTTTGATTTTGGGACTCTTCCTGACCCATATCTTGTTCATTCGGCAGCGACGAATTTCCTTGCTGTTGCCACGAGGCCGGTCGTGCGGTCCGTTCTTTTTCGACTTCTTGGGTTGTTTGAAGGCGATACAACGACTTTTGAACCGTTTTTTTTCGAGTATGACACCGGAGGAGTGTGGCGAGTGCATTAATTGAGGAAGGCCGAAAGGGAAGGTGAAGGCGAGAGACTTGAATGAAAAATGGTCCTTCGAATAAACTCGTCATAAAAGACCTGACGGTTTTCATGTCAGTTTTGTGATCTGCGGCTCGACACGATAATGTCTGTATCACTTTGTATCGCACAAAATGACAATCACAAAGGCCACGTGATGGCCAACATCTTTGTGGGATACACGTCCCATCCGGTCTTGATTGGATTGCCCCTCGTTGGATTTCGTGTCCAATGAGAGTGTCAAAACATTTTCGGTTCAATCAAGGATTACGGATTCATCCCCCGACTTCCGATGCCCTTGACGACTTCAGAATCCCTTGGAGATTCGTTTGTTGCGTCTTCATTGGGGGCGTGATCTTTTGTGGCGCATCCTGCGAGTACGGCAAGGATTGTCAAAATCAGCATAAAACGTTTCATGAAAGGCCTCCTCAAAACGGTGTTGTGTCCGAGGTTACCATGGAATTTTGTTGGTTGTCGAGTTCGTGAAGACTTTTCGTGCATTTTTGGCGGGTGAGGTCTTTTTCGTTTTGACGTGGTACAGCGTGTCAGAATACTTTTTGAGCAATTCCATTATATCATTATATTTTAGTAGAATGCGTTTTTCGTGCAACATGGTTTTGCGTGTTTTTTTTATTGCAAACGGTTTCTTGCTTTGCGCAAATTGATAGAACATCCTGGAATTGATTGAATAAATAGAGTCGTGCCACTGGCATATTGATTGCTTTTCTCTGTTCCTCTTGTTTGGTGGGCGAGATAAACATGCAGGGAGGAGACAGATGTCGGTGAGAAACAAGCTTGTCCTGGTGCTTCTGGTTTGTGTGGTCTGCTTTGCTTTAGTCTTTGGGGTGACCCGATTCGGACGGAATATTTCGGACCATTACGCGACCCTGATGAAAGAGGCGCGCAATGCGTATGGCGAGCTTTTGCAATCGCGCAGACAGGAGAAAAATTTTCAATTGCGCAAAAAAATCGATGCTATCGCGCGGGTGGATACGCATGTCACTGCGGTTCGGGACAGTATCAAGTCCATTGCCAACGCTGATCCCGAAATGGCAGAATCCTCAGATAACGCATTGGAGCTTCTTCTGGAATATGAGACCAATTTTCATACCCTCGCCGATGCCGAGATTGCTATCGGATTGACCATTGATTCAGGGTGGCGCAACCGATTCATCATGTCCGCCCGAGGGCTGGAAGAGATTTTTGCCGGGTTGGACAGTCTTGATATGACGGTACTCTTGTTACAAATTCGTCGGCAAGAAAAAAATTATATCATGCGTCGTCAGGCGGTGTACATTGAGCGGATGGATGCGTGGATAGACAAGATGCAGGCCGCTGTTGCAGCGTCGTCCTTGTTCGAGGGGCAGGATCGGATAGATTTTGCGGAAAAGATGGATATTTATCTGAATGCCTTCAGTGGCTATCGAAAGAGCCTGGAATCCGGTGATGCCGCCGCAGCGCATTTGGCGCAATCCGCAACGGCCCTTGAGCCGGTTCTCAAGGACATCAGAAATCATTACATGGAAAAGAGTGCCCAGGTCGCCAGTTATGTGGATATGGCGGTCATCAGTGTCGAAATTGCTGCATGTGTTTTTATCGTTTTGTGTATCCTGTGGACGTTGTTTTCGATCACTCGACCGCTCGGAGCCTTGCAGAAATATTCGCGCGATGTTGCGGATGGGAATTTGGAAGCTCGACCCTCGGGCACATTCAATCATGAATTCAAGAATTTGTGCGATGATTTGATGCAGATGGTCAGGCAGTTGCACGAGCAGTTGGAGGCCGTGCGCCTCAAGGAGGCGGAGGCTGTGGCACAGGCAGAAGCCGCGCGGCAAGCCATGTTGGCGACCCAGGAGCAGGAGCGTCGTGTGCGAACCCTGTGGGGCCGCATGTCCGAGACGGGCAAGCAGGCGGAAGGCATAGCTGACCGCGTGGGAGGAGCAACCGAGCAGGTCGCTGCCATGTTGGTGCAGATTCGACAGGGGTCACACAGTCAGCATGAACGGGTCATGGAAACCGCGATTGCGATGGATCAGATGAATGCGGTTGTCTGTGAAGTGAGCAGGAATGCGTCGCAGGCGACAGGTCGGGCCATGGATGCTCGGGATACGGCGGTGGAAGGTGCTGGGTTGGTTTCGGATGCCGTAACTTCCATTGAAGATGTCAATGGATTTACCGACAAGATAAGTCAGGGGCTGGAAAAGCTCGGGGTGCAGGTTGAATCCATTGGACAAGTCATGGATGTCATCAATGAAATTGCGGATCAGACAAACCTGCTGGCCCTGAATGCCGCCATTGAGGCAGCTCGTGCCGGAGAAGCCGGGCGAGGGTTTGCCGTGGTTGCCGATGAAGTCAGAAAATTGGCGGAAAAGACGATGTCCGCCACCAAGGAAGTGGAAGAGCATGTCGTGTCCATTCAACATTCATCCGCTCGGAATATTGAACGATTTCGTGATGTTGTCGAGGTCGTGAAACACAGTGCCCTCCAGGCCCGGGCTTCGGGCGAGGCGCAGGATTCCATCATCTCTCTGGTTGAACAGAATGTGCTGAATGTGGAGAGTATTGCATCGGCGTCCGAAGAACAAAGCGTGGCGTCGGAACAGATTTCAAAAGCCATGGAGGAAGTCAGTCAGATCGCGAAATCCTTTACCGAAGGGGTTGAAAATGCGCACACCGCAGTGATTGATCTGGTGGAATTGTCCGAAGAATTGCGCCGGAGTATGCATGAAATGGTGTCTGGTGAAGAAGTTGACGATTTCGCTGAGGATACTTCAATCGCTGTTTCCGTGTCGCCATACGAAAAGGAATCGCAGCCTGTTCGTGTTTGAGTAGGGTCTTTGACTGGGATGTGATTTGAACTGTGTGAAATATTAACGGTATGCGGCCCGGAATCTGATTGATTCCGGGCCATTTTGATGTGTTGACGGTTGGTTACAACGGATTAAAATCGTTCATAATCGTCGTTTGATCCGAGTTGATTTGATGGACTTTTTTGTCCACCAGTCTTGGACTTTGACGGCAGTGCGGTCTTTTTGCTGGAAACCGTGGCCACGGTTCGTGGTGCTCCGTATTGTGATTCTTCTGCGACCTTGAAAAATGCCATTGTCGTCTGAAGGGCCTGTCCTTGGGCGGACAATTCTTCGCTGGTGGACGCCATTTCTTCGGAGGCCGATGCGTTTTGCTGGATGACCAGATCGAGCTGGGCGATGGCCTGGTTGATCTGGGCAGCTCCGGCATTTTGTTCATTACTTGAAGCAGATATTTCCTGGATGAGGGCGGCTGTCTTTTCAATGTCCGGGACCAGGGATTGTAACATTTCTCCCGCTCGGTCAGCCACTCTGACACTTGAAGAGGACAGCTCGCTGATTTCAGCTGCGGCCGAGCCTGACCGTTCTGCCAATTTGCGGACTTCGGCGGCAACCACGGCAAAACCCTTGCCGTGTTCACCGGCTCTGGCGGCCTCAATGGCGGCATTCAGGGCCAGCAGATTTGTTTGCCGAGCGATTTCTTCAATGATGGATATTTTTTCGGCAATGCTCTTCATGGCATTGACTGTTTGGTTGACTGCAACGCCGCTTTCCTTGGCGTCGGCAGCGGCTTTGGTTGCCAATGTGTCTGTTTCCGTGGCGTTGTCCGCATTCTGGCTGATATTGGATGCCATTTCTTCCATGGACGAAGAGACTTCCTCGATGGAGGCCGCCTGTTCAGTCGCACCCTGCGAAAGGGATTCTGATGAGGCGGACATCTCTTCACTGCCGGTGGCGACGTTGTCCGTGGCCATGTCCACGTCAGCAACCACGGAGCGCAGCTTCAGGACCATGTTATTCATGGCCTTGGCCAACATGCCGACTTCGTCTTTCTGATCGATGTCGAGTGTCTTGGTGAAATCACCATTGGACATGTCCTTGGCAAAAGTGACGCCCATGGCCAGGGGTTTCGTAATGGCCCGAGTGAGGAAGAACGCGGCCAGGATGCCTAACAGAAGTGCGATAGCTGCCGTGATCGCACTGGTGAGGTTTGCCGTATTTATTTCATTGACCATTTTCATTTTTTGATCAGCCCGTGCGACACGGCAAATTTCATCGGCTTCCCGGGCAGTGGCGATCATCGTCTTTTCGGCCTCTCTCTGTTGTTTGGCGTATGTCGCGAATTTGTTCTGTTCGTTTTGGTAGGTTTCCAACGCCGCCACGGCGGTTTCAATTTGGGCGATGTTGGTCCGGTTTCGGAAACGCGTTTTCAGAGCGGCAGTCTTTTCGAATAGTTGGGACAGTATCTCGTTGCTTTTTTGCAGAAAGGATTCGTCCTTCGTTGACATGAATTCGATTTCGTTCATGCGTGCAGTGAGAAACAATTGGATCAATGTATCGGCGTCATCCGCTTTTGTCAGCTTGTCTGTGAGGGCACTGTTGTCGGATGATTCTGAAGCGATCAGCTGCGCAAGTTGGCTTTGTTGTTCCTCGCGGAGTTCCGTGGTCTTGGAGATCGCTTCCTGTGCTGCTCTTTGCATTTTTTTTAAGGCCTGTTTGTTTTGCCCTTCAAGTTGCACATAGGAGGCGAAAGCCTGGCCGTATTCCTTGGCAGCCTCGGTGACATCCTTCATTTGGTCCCTGTTGATCTGATGGGAGAATTTCAGGCTGGTCGTTTGTGTTTGAGCTTGAAGTTGCTGGAGGATTGCGGCGTGATTTTCGATGGCTTCGGTCGAGTGGCGGAGCATGACATTTTTTTCCTGAATGCGACTTTCAAGAATGAATCGAACAAGTCTGTTTACGTCATCCGCTTTGTCAACGCGGTCCTCCACATCTCGCATCCCATTGATCCCAATGAGTGCGACAAAAGCTGTCAGGAGCAAGACAAGTCCGAATCCCAGACTGAGCTTGATTCCGAGTTTTAAGTTATTGAGCATAAAGCCTCCTAATGAATGTTTCAGTTGATACAAGGAAGCGGGCATGGCACAAGTGTGCTCTTCTTTGTAGATAGACCTTTCGATATCGGTAAATTATTTTTTATATTGTAAATTGTATACTCTTGTGGGATGATTTGTTCTCCGTTTCCAGGCCGAGGAAAAATCAAAATCGTCAGGGATGACGTTTTGACCTTGTCGCGGGGGGATGTTGTAGATTTTGATGGCTTGAAGGGGAGTCGGTATACTTTTGCCGATTGAATGCCCGAATACGGGAAAAGTCTGTCCCTTGCGCCGAAGAGGTGAATCGGCGAGTACCATCGTCGGAAATGTGATCTTTCATTAAACATACCATTAAATTAGGTATGAAATCAAAAAGAGAAAGACCCGTTTGTGAAAACGGGCCTTTCTTTATTCGGGCGTCTGTGTTGATTTCGGCTTGCTGATAATCTTGTGAACCCATCGAGAGTCCGAAACTCGGTCGGAAACAATGTATCCACACTCTCGTAGGTAGCGCATTTTCGCTCCGCCATCACCGATGGAATACACGCGTTGCCCGACCGTATGTTGTTTCAAAAAGGTCAAGGCTGCTTTTTTGTAGTTTCTTGAGAACAGGTTAAACATCATTTCTCCTTTGGAGTTGAGGAGCATCCCTTTATCACCAACTTTTTGATTGGTCTATTGCTCACAGGGGGGTGTGGTGGTGATTTCTTGAGAAGCTCAACGATATCAAACGGCTCATTCTTGACTTTCTTTAATGATGGGCCTAGACCGTCGTCAGGGGATGAGGTCCCCTCGAACCGCTTGAAGCGATGAAGACTTCTGCCGTGAAAATCATGGTGGAGGTGCGTCTACATATTGCAGGCCGCATCCACGGATGCGGCCTTTTTGTTGAGTGTCGATCCAAGAAGCGGTGAAGGTTGCCCTGTGTGACAGCTTTTCCCTTTGTTTCGGGTCAGTGATGATAATCTACAGCGCCAATGGAGAATGAAATGGCTCAACCTTTAGCACGGACTTTTGTCAATATGTTCCTCGGCAATGCCCCGGTGTGGTATAAGCTTACCATCCTTGCATGTCTTGTCTGCAACCCGATTATCATGATTACCGTCGGGCCTTTTGTGGCGGGCTGGTTGCTGATTGCAGAATTCATTTTTACCCTGACGATGGCTTTGAAGTGTTATCCGCTTCCGGCTGGTGGGCTTTTGGCTATCGAAGCCGTTGCCATGGGGCTGACTTCAGCAGACGTCGTGTACCATGAAGCCCTCAATAATTTCGAGGTGATTCTGCTGTTGATCTTCATGGTTGCCGGTATTCATTTCATGAAGGATTTCCTGCAATTCACGTTTACTCGAATCCTGGTTCGGGTTCGGTCGAAAAAACTGATTGCATTGTTGTTCTGTCTGGCCGGAGCCTTCCTTTCTGCTTTCCTCGACGCCCTGACGGTGACGGCTGTCATTATTGCCGTGGCCTATGGATTTTATAATGTCTACCACCGTTTTGCTTCGGGCAAAGGCAGTGGCGATTCTCACAATCTGATTTCGGATGAGTTTGTCAAGCAGAAGGACCGCGAAGAGCTGTTGGCATTCCGGGCCTTTCTTCGCAATCTGATGATGCACGGTGCCGTGGGTACAGCGCTTGGCGGTGTCTGTACTCTCGTCGGTGAGCCGCAGAATCTCTTGATTGCCCATGAGATGGGATGGCATTTCATTCCCTTCATCGTCAAGGTGCTGCCGGTGTCCATGCCGGTTCTTGCCGTGGGACTGCTGACCTGTCTTGCCGTGGAACAGTTTAAAGTGTTTGGCTACGGAGCCGAGCTTCCTGGAAATATTCGTTCGTTTTTGTTGGAAACAGCCATTCGTATGGAAAAGGAACAGGGACAGCGTGGCAAGGTCAAATTATGTATCCAGGCCCTGATCGGGGTGTGGCTTATTTTGGCTCTCGCCATGCATCTTGCTGCGGTCGGTCTGGTCGGCCTGTCCGTTATTATTCTGTTGACGTCCATGACTGGCGTTGTGGAAGAAAGCCAGCTTGGACATGCCTTTGAGGAGGCACTGCCTTTTACCGCACTGCTCGTTGTCTTCTTCTCTATTGTTGGTGTCATTCATTCCCAGAATCTGTTTGCGCCCATTATTGGGTATGTCTTGAGCATGAAAGGACAGATGCAGTTGGTGGCCTATTATGCGGCTAACGGTCTTTTGTCCTCCATCTCCGATAACGTGTTTGTGGCGACGGTGTACATCTCGGAGACCAAGCTGCATTTCATCGGTCTGCTTGACGCCCTGCCGGGTATCGGCATGAGCGGTCAGGCTCTCATGGCCAAATTGACCGATTCCAGTCTGGTTCGGGCCGACGTCATTGCCAGCCTGCCTGCCACGGTCGCTCCTCAGGTTCAAGAGATGATGGCTCATTTTGACAAGTTGGCGGTTGCCATCAATACCGGAACAAACATTCCGTCCGTGGCGACTCCCAATGGACAGGCCGCATTCCTGTTCCTGTTGACAAGCGCGCTTGCGCCGGTCATCCGTTTGTCATACGGCCGTATGGTCATCCTTGCGTTGCCATACACCATCACCATGTCCCTGACTGGTTTGGCTGCCGTGTATTATCTGTTGTAAAAAGCATCCCATGATGCGGGACCGCCCCGAATTGTCAGTCAAAGGAGAGAATGATGAAAAGCATTGCACGTCTTGTCGATCATATTATCTCACGGGTGAATGTGAATCTGAAACCCATTGGTCGTGATGTCGAACCCGCTGTTCGGCAGTCGATCAGAACTGACAAGCTGACGCAGTATTATGCGTATTATGCCCTTTCAATTGACCATCCCTGGTACTTTCGTTTTCAGGAAAGCAACTTGGGAGGATCGTATTTTCTCGGAAAGTGCGAGGTTGATCGGTCAGTCGTTCTCAAGAGCGACATTCGCGGGGACGAGCTGAAGCCCAAAGGGGCGGTCGCGTATTTTGGTGGGCTTGGAACGGAGTTATATCAGGATGAGATTATCCAGATCGTCAACAGCTTTCTGGTCAAGACCCTGATTCACAATAATTCTCAAAATCCTGAAATTCCCGAGTATTTTCGTATTCTCAACACCGTGGCCATGCATTATTCAAATATTCATGGGACAACCACGGAAGGGGCGTATCTCGGTGCCTTTGCAACTGCGGATCTGTCTGTCCTGCATAATTGTGTGCTGGGCGATTTCGCGTATGTGCAGGCTGGTGATTTGTCTCGACAGACGATTCAGTCCGGTCGGGTGTGGATTCATCAGCCCGGGGTTTTCGAATTCGACTACATGCACGACCCGGAGATTATTGATCGGTATGTGACCTTTGACAGCAAGGGACAGTTGACCGGTGAATTCTCGGATTTTGTCAGGGAACGTCGGAGTGATTTTTTGCCCATGTATGATTCCCTGGCTTTCGAAAGTCCTGTGCCGGTGCCGGAGAGTGCTTTTTTGAGCCGGTATGCCGTGGTCAAGGGCGAGAGCCATCTGGGAGACAATTGTCTGGTGGCGCAACGGGCGTGTCTGGAGAACGCGACACTCGGTAACGGTTCGAATGCGCAGGAAAATTGTTTTATCGTTGATTCGAAGCTGGAAGCGATGGATGTGATTGCTCATGGCGGCAAGCTCATTCACGTGGAACTTGGAGAAAAGGTTTTTGTCGGATTCAATTCGTTTCTTCATGGTGAAGCTGACAGGAAAATTCTGGTTGGGGCCGGGACAATCGTCATGCCACACACGATTATCGACGCGCTTGAGCCGCTTGATATCCCGAAAAAAATGATTGTCTGGGGATACATTCGGACCCAGGAAGATCTCGCATCCCACAGCATGAGTCTGGATGATTTTTCCAAACAACGGGAATTGCGTCTCGGTGCGCTTGTTTTCAATGGGGACGGGGCTGCTTTTATCAAGGGATTTCAACGTCGTATTGAGCACATCTTGCAGGAAAATGGTGCCTATTATGACGGGAATGATGCAACCCGTGGCCATGCCCAAAAGACTCAAAGCGTTTCATACAACTTATTTCAGCCCTATCTCGCAGGTGAAGAAGAAGCCATGTTTCCGGCAATTGTCGTCGGGAATCGGTAGATTTCGTTTTCGAGAAAAAAAGTGTCTCGCCGTCGGGTGTTTTCGGGCGTTGAGAAAATCAGATGAGGAAACCGTCTGCGGCGAAAGTGTCAGGTGATTTCGCCTCTGGCGGCCAAAGGGCTAGAGTCTTTTGGAAACCCATTGTCACCTTTGATGAGGAACAATTCGGGGAAATGTGGTCTGTGGCGATGTGATGAAATGATATTTCATGTAAAAAAGATCCCATCACTTTGAGGTGATGGGATTTTTTTTATTTGGGGAGATTTCCCTATTCGACGGCGAATCCACCCACTGATTTGGGGGTTCCCTGTGTCGCTGCGGGCTGTTTTTTGGCCGCTTTTTTGGGAGCATGTGTCGGCGTGGCCGATGTTTTCTTGATGATTTCCGTTGCCGTGGCCACCATGCCGCCCATGTTGGCGAGGTCGGCCGGGATAATCATGGTGTTGTTTTCCTTGGCCAGATTGCCGAATTCGTCGATGTATTGTTCGGCGACCTTCAGGTTCATGGCTTCGGCACCGCCCGGGAGGTTGATGACTTCGGCCACCTTTTGCAGTCCCTGGGCCGTGGCGTCCGCGACCAGAAGAATTTCTTGGGCGCGTCCCTGGGCTTCGTTGATGCGTTTCTGCTTTTCACCTTCGGAAATCTGGACCGCTTCTTGTCTCAGACCTTCACTTCGGTTGATGCGGGATTGGCGATCACCTTCGGAGATGGCGATTTCCGCACGTTTTTCCCGTTCCGCCTTCATCTGCTGTTCCATGGCGTTCATGACCGTGCTGGGCGGGGTGATGTCCTTGATCTCGTACCGCATGATCTTGACCCCCCATTCCTGGGCGGCTTCGTCAACGGCCTGGACAACCGAGGCGTTGATGGTCTCGCGTTCCTCAAAGGTCTTGTCCAGATCGATCTTGCCGATGGCGGACCGGAGCGACGTCTGTGCCAGTTGGGAGGCGGCGATATAATAATTTTCAATGCCATAGCAGGACATTTTTGCGTCGATGACCCGGATGTACAGCACGCCGTCAATGGTCACGGACACATTGTCCCGGGTGATGCAGCTCTGGGCCGGAATATCCATGACCTCTTCCTTGAGACTGCGTTTGTACGCGATCTTGTCGATGAAGGGGATCAGGATGTGCAGGCCCGCACCAATACTTTTGGAATATTTGCCGAGTCGTTCTACCACGAATTGGCTTTTTTGCGGAACGATCACCGCTGTCTTGATAAGCAGGGTGACCACGATCACTGCAAAGACAATAACCGTGACAAGCGATGTCAATGTTGCTGGATCCATTTCAATGCTCCTTTGTTACGATAAACGCGTTGGGGTCTTTGGGATTGCGTTGGCTGATGCGGACCATGTCGCCGATAGCCACAGGGACGTCGCACTGAGCCGACCAGAATGAACCCAGGTATTTGATTCGTCCCGGCTGAGGCGGATCAATGGCCTCCACGACTTCGCACAATGCCCCGATGGCAGTGTCGGTCTCTTCTTCCGAAGCGGATTGTCCGGAAAAGGTCGCGGCCATGGTCTTTCGCAGCAGGAGAATCAGGCTCAGGGATGCAATGACGAAAATGAGGACTTGCATTTGGAGAGAAACCCCGAAAAAAGCCGAAATACCGGCAATGATTGCTCCCACACCAAAAAAAATCACGATAAAGGCGGGCATCACGAATTCTGCCACAAGGAAGAAGACGCCAATGCCCAGCCAGATCAGCCAGAGTATGTTTTCCATTGAGTTGAAATAGTCCATGAACCCTCCTGATTGGAACTCGATTCATACCTTTTCGGAACAGGTTTGTCGATGAGAACACGACTGTCCATGATATGAGCATGTGCAGCGGTTTTCTCAGGCTTGCGAAACCGTGCCGGGTGGTATACCGTTTCCCCCTCGAACTTTTAAAAGACACATAAACATACAAATATACTATGAAATTTCGTATTTTTCTCGCAGGGCTACTGCTGTTTCTCGCGGCGATTCCCGCTTTGGCGAACGAACCGGACTATCTGGCCATGATGGCCCATGATTCTGAAATCAAGGCCATTGCCACGATTTCAAAACTTCGCAGGGTGAGCGGAACCCGCAATGGTACCTTTACGCATGTCTCTTTCAAACGGGTGTACGCCCTGACTCCATATACTCCCAAGGTCTTTGTCGGTGCGTGCAAGATACTCAATTATGCCTGGCAGAAACGGTCCGAGGGGATCATCTATCTTAAACCAAAAGTCGGCCAAAAGGTCTATGTCACGGTCTCGTCCGACGGTGGGGCCATTACCAGCTTTACTCTGTTGACCCCTGAGTTGAACTATGCTGTTCGCAAGGACCCAGCCCGGGTGGAATATACGCATGGTAAGGCTGTCCTGCTCCCTTCCTTTGAATAACCTCCACTGATTTTCGGGATGAAATCGAGCCCAATTGATTTTTCTTTCTTGACTTTGACGAATGCTTGGCTATATTGCCAAATGAACAACATGGAGCATTGAGTATGAAACAGGATCTCGTCACCCTCCGCCAATTTGAAGAGCGGGCACATGTCATCAAGGCCATGGCACATCCGTCGCGGCTGATAATGATCGACGAATTGTCCCGTGGGGAACGGTGCGTATGCGATTTGCGTGATCTGGTGGGGGCGGATATTTCGACGGTCTCCAAGCATCTGGCGGTGCTCAAGAAAGTTGGGATCGTGGAAGACGAGAAGCGGGGCAAGAATGTCTATTATCGGCTGAAAGTCCCTTGTGTGCTCAATTTTTTCCAGTGTATTGAATCAGTTTTGGCGGCGAATAAGTAAAAATTTTTTCATTATCATTTGGCGAAAAGGCCAAATGAAGAGGGAGGGAAGCCCATGGCTTTATCTGAAAAAACGCAGTGTGACTGCCAGTCCTGTCCCGAGCCGGGAAACGCTCGGAATGGGGTTATGAAATATATGGTGATCGGGATCGTGGCTTTGGCTGTTTGGTACGGGATATACAGTCAGCTTTCGCGGTTTGCGGACTGGTTTGCGTATTCCCTGCTTGGCCTGGATGCGACAAGTCATTTTGGCACGGCCGTGCAGTTTTTTGTGTATGACACGCCGAAGGTCTTGCTGCTTTTGATCTTGGTGGTTTTTCTTGTCGGTATCTTGCGGTCGTTCGTGACTGTGAATTGGACCCGGAGTTTTCTGGCCGGGAAGCGGGAATCGGTCGGCAATGTGTTGGCCGCGTTGCTCGGGGTGGTCACGCCTTTCTGCTCGTGTTCGGCTGTTCCGCTGTTCATCGGGTTCATGACCGCCGGGATTCCGCTTGGGGTGACATTTTCCTTTCTCATCGCTGCGCCCATGGTCAACGAGATCGCACTGGTCTTGCTGTATGGTCTGCTGGGGTGGGAAGTCGCGGCTTTGTATTTCGTGATGGGTATCACCATTGCCGTGGTGGCCGGATGGGTGCTTGGACGGATGAAACTCGAAGCGCATGTGGAGGATTGGGTCAAGGAAATTCGGGCTGGTGAAGCCGCTTCGGATGTCGCCATGACCTGGCCTGGCCGGTTCGAATATGCGTTGAGTTCGGTCAAGGATATTACCGGACGGGTCTGGAAGTTCGTGGTCCTTGGCATTGCCGCCGGAGCACTCATTCATGGCTATGTGCCGGAAGGTCAGCTCGCCGGGATCATGGGAGACGAGGCGTGGTGGTCCGTGCCCTTGTCCGTCATTCTGGGCATTCCCATGTACACCAATGCCGCCGGGATCATTCCGGTGGTCGAGGCCCTGCTTGGAAAGGGCGCGGCTCTGGGGACTGTGCTGGCCTTCATGATGTCTGTTATCGCCCTGTCGTTCCCTGAGATGGTCATTTTGCGCAAGGTGCTGAAACCCCGGCTTATCGCCATATTCATCGCGGTGGTCGGCAGCGGTATCCTTGCTGTCGGATATCTTTTCAACGCAATCGTGTAATTGAGAACAAAAGGATGGAAAATATGAAGATTCTTGTCATGGGTCCGGGATGTGCCAAGTGTGAGCAGGCGGAAAAGACCGTGCGCGAGGCCGTTGCCGAAGCCGGTGTGGATGCCTCGATCGAAAAGGTCACTGATTTTCAGGAGATCGCCAAGCACGGGATTTTTGCGACGCCTGCCGTGGTGATCGACGGCGAGGTCAAGGTCGTTGGCAAGGCGCCGAGTAAGAAAGATGTCTTGAGCTGGTTGTAAACCCTATGCCTCACTTTGGCCCAACATGAAAATGCCGAACGTGGCAAAGAGGTTGGGCAAAAAGGTGATAACCCGTCCCTTTTCGTCATGGTGGTACGTCGATATGGCGACTTCCTTGACGATGGGGACGTTCATGTTTTTGCAGAAGTGCAGAAAATCCGTGATGGGAATGACCCGGATATTCGGGGTGTTGTACCATTCATAGGGCAACTCTTTGGAAACGGGTGCCCGTCCGGTAAAGAACATCTGGAGCCGGTTCTTGTAATGGGTGAAGTTCGGAAAGGAGACAATGCCGAGTTTGCCGACCCGCAACATGTCCCGTATGCAAATAGCCGGATTTGTCACCTGCATGAGAGCCTGGGAGAGGATGACATAATCAAAGGCGTTGTCCGGGTAGTCTTCGAGTTCTTCATAGATATCGCCGTGAATCACGGACAATCCCTTGGCAATGGCCTGACCGGCCGCGTCCTCGTCGATCTCTATGCCGGTTCCGACAATGTCCTTTTCCCGTGTCAGGTAGCTGAGCAGCGAGCCGGTCCGGCAGCCGAGGTCAAGGACTTTGCTGCCCGGTTCTATCCATGAAGCAATGACTTGAAGGTCAAATCGCATTATGTGTCCTTTTGAATTTCGGAATTCACCCGATTGAGAAAGCCTGACAACAGGCCATTGAGCCGGTCGTTGGGCAACAGAAATGCATCGTGTCCCCACGGTGCTTCGATTTCGCAGAAGCTCACATCCAATCCGTTCTTTTTCATGGCCTTGACCATGTTTTTTGATTGATACGTCGGATACAGCCAATCCGAGGTAAAGGAGATGACGAGATATCGACAGGATGCGCGGGAAAATGCCGCGACGAGCGAACCGTCGCCGTATTGGTTTTCCAGATTGAAATAGTCGGCGGCCTTGGTCAGGTACAAAAATGAGTTGGCATCGAATCGATCCACGAATTTGTTGCCTTGATATCGCAGGTAACTTTCGACCTGAAAATCCGCTTCGAAATCGAAGGAAAGTTCCACCCTGTCCTGAAGGCGTCGATCAAATTTTTGGCGCATGGACTCATCAGACAGATACGTGATGTGCCCGACCATGCGGGCCACGGCCAATCCGTGTTCGGGACGGCCCGTTTCATAGTAGTTACCCTGATTCCATGTGGGATCGGCCATGATGGCCTGCCGGGCGACTTCATTGAAGGCGATGGCCTGGGCCGAGTGTTTGGTGGTGGTGGCGAGTGGCAGGGCGGCCCGTACCCGATCGGGATACCGCACGGACCATTCCAGAACCTGCATTCCGCCCACGGAACCACCGACCACGGCCAACAGGGTGTCAATGCCCAGATGGTCGATCAATCCCCGTTGGCAACGGACCATGTCGCCGATAGTCGCGACTGGAAAACTTGTGCCATACGGCTGGCCGGTGTCCGGATTGATGGTCATGGGACCGGTTGATCCCATGCAACTACCGATGGTGTTCGAGCAGATGATGAAATATTTGTTCGTATCAAGCGGCTTGCCCGGCCCGACCATCAGGTCCCACCAGCCGGGTTTCGGGTCTTCCTCGGCATAATATCCGGCCATGTGTGAGTCGCCGGTCAGGGCGTGGCACACGAGGATGGCGTTGGATTTGTCTTCGTTCAATGTCCCGCAGGTCTCATAGGCCAGCGAAACCGAAGGCAGGGTTCGACCCGAATCGAATGTCAGCCCCGCCCCGTTTTCATCAAAGATGAAGGTCTTCTTGACGACCAGTCCCACGGAAGGCCCGTGGGCATTGTGCTCAATGTATTCGCTCATGCCCGAGAAAATACGGGAGAGCGGTCTGGCGGTCAATGGTGGGCATGCATTTTATGCGAAAATATCAACGATCGTTCCAATGAACAAGGCCACGGCCACAACACCGTTCATGGTGAAAAAGGCGACGTTGACGCGTCGCATATCATCCGGTTTGACGAGCAGGTGTTCGCCCATCAGGATGACGCCAATGGCGACGGCAGTGATGAAATAGATGGTCCCCAGTCCGGCAGCCCATCCCGCGAGCAGGAAAAAGGCGGCGGCAATGGCGTGGCTCAGGGTGGAGATGCCGAGTGCGGCAGGGATGCCGAGTCTGGCTGGAATGGAATAGAGTCCGCGTTCCTTGTCGAATTTTGCATCCTGACTGGCGTAGAGCAGGTCGAAACCGGCGGTCCACAGTGTCACGCCGAAAAAGAGCAGGATGGCCGGCAGGGTGACGGTCGGGTCCACACTGAGCCATCCGGCGACCGGAGCCAGTCCGAGGACGGAACCGAGAGCGAAGTGACACCAATGGGTGAACCGTTTGCAGAAGCTGTATGAGGACGACATGATCAATGCCAGCGGCGAGAGTTTCAGGCAGAGCGGGTTCATGAGCGCACACGCGATAATAAAAACGACGGCGGCGGTGAGGATGAACATCAGGGTGAAGCTGGTGGACAGTTCGCCGGTGACCAGTTCCCGTTTTTGGGTGCGTGGATTTTCGCGGTCAATGTCGAGGTCCGCGTACCGATTGAAGGCCATGGCAAACGAGCGGATAGCGACCATGGCCACGGTCAGGACGAGCAGATTATATGTTCCGGGCCAGCCGTCAGCGGCCAGAAACGCGCCCATGTACGCGAAGGGCAGGGCAAAGATCGAGTGTTCGATTTTAATCATCCGGCACACCGTGCCAAAATTCTTCCATATTTTCATGTCATACCTCCGGCTTTCAGGTAAAAAGGGCGAACACCTCGTGAAAGCGACCCTTTTGCCTGTGTGGCCTGTCTTGAATGTTCCCCTGAAGTCAGTGGACCGCGTGTTCTGCGGCGGGGAATCAATATTTGTTGATCAGCGTTGCCCCGGTAATCAGGAGCAGAACACCGACGATTCTTTGCCAGGAAATCATGTGGACGTTGAAGCTGATGAGTCCGTAATGATCAAGCAGTATTGCGGCCAGAAATTGTCCGGCCAAAAGCCAGGCCATCATGGTCGCGGCCCCGAGCTGTCCGGCCAGCACGATGATTGCGAAGACGAAAAATCCACCAAAGAGGCCACCTGTCCATGCCCATGCCGGGGCGGACACGATCATGCCCGGTGTCGGGATGGGTGCTTTGGATATGAGCCCATAAGCGAACAGGCCCAGCGTGCCCACGGCGAACGAAACCGCCGCTGCCCAGATGGGGTCTCCCAACGATTCCTTGAGACGCAAATTGACGCCAGCCTGGACCGGCATCAATGCACCGGCCACGAGTGCGAACACGACGAACATCCATTTCATGATGGCTCCAATGTGGTTTGTCTGCGGGAAGTTTATCGTTGTTTCGGTCAATCGTCTATGGCTTTGGGAACGGAATTGCGCAAAATCGTGTGAGATCTGTCACCCAAGCGGCACCCATTCCTTGTTTGAAATCCATACAAAAGGATCGAATCAATCCAAACAGGGAGGATCGGTATGACCGGCACACAGAAACGGGAAATACGAAAATACTTGATACATGGGTTGGAAATGGTGGTCGGGGCGGACATGGAGCACGGTCTGACTGTCGAGAATTGTCCGGACGATATGGATTTCGCTTCCCAATTGGCCCGACACGGCATGAGCGTGACCATGCAGCGGCGGCGGGTGGCCAGGATTCGTGAGATGGAAGCCGCCCTGCGCCGTCTGAGCGAAACCGACTATGGAATGTGCGAGGAATGCGGCGATCCCATTGGCATGGCCCGGCTCATGGCCCACCCCTCGGCCCGATTGTGTGTGACGTGTCAGGCCAATGCCGAGAACGGGTTGTCACGGTGCGCCTGATGGGGTGTTAATTTTGACCAATTTGAAATCACCTTTGGTGACGAGCCCGAGTCCTGAAACCACGGTCCATGTTTGGGGAAGAATTCCCGGAATTGGAGAGGGCAGTCGACTTTGAACAGTGAGAACGGTGCGTTCGTGTCCAAAAAGCAACGCGGTTTTTTCTTCAACAATACGACACAGAGCCAAAGGGGAGGTGATTGATATATCTCCAAGGCAGAAGACCGGAACAGTCCATTCATCTGTCGAAAAATCCACCAGAACAACCACTCCCTTTTGGGTTTTCATCAGGAGCTGGCTGCCACGAGCCAGAAGCGTATATTGACTGCTGAACGATTGAAGGTTCTTGGCGTGAGGATGTGTCTTTTCTGTCAATGTATTGGGACCGAAAGTAAGCTTTTCCATAACCGTCAGCATTGCTGGATTTGGTCCCTTTTGGGACCAGACGGTGAGCGTCATGCCGTTTGGATTCCGAAAAAGGAGCGTGATTCCTGGTTTGGGGCCAAGAAAACAGCACAGATCATGCTCTGCACTTGAAGTACAAGGTGCGATCAGAAGGGCCAACAGGCAGACAAGAAAAGAGACAAGAAAGGGACAGGTTCTTGTCTCGCAATGGCGGATGACTTTGGCAAAAGACCGCACAGAAGATAACGGTGAGGCTGGCCTGGCTTTCACGTCTCATCCCTCTTTCAAATCCGGGTGCCGGTCATAAAAGCCCGTGAGGGGTTCCAGTGGAACAGTGCATCGGGGACAGCGTTTGTCCGGCACCTCGGCAGCGGGATAGGCTGTCTCGCATTCGGGACAGATATACACTGCGACATACTCTCGCTGGCCTTTGCGAAAGGCCATGATGGTCATGAATATGCCGACGGCGGCACAGAACAATCCCATTTCAAGATGATATTCTCCCCACTCCCAGCAAAGGTCAGTGAGTTTCCAGCAATATCCCCAATCCAATATCATTGTGATTGCTAAGCCCAGACTCACAATTGCTCCACAGAGCATGTGGATATCTACTTTTCTATTTTTGTGTTTCCCTCTTTTTTTTGTTGAAGGAGTCATATGCTTTTTCCCCTATTTTATATATTGTCGTAATCCCTTGTCCTTCTGCCGTTTCAGCAGGAAGACTTTTATTAAAGAGGTCGTTTCCAATACGTCCGATCTTGTCAATTTTGTCAGGGTTGGTTTTGACCAAATCCGTTCCGGACCGGACAATGTCTTTCCCCTTTCCTGTTACGGCCTTTGCCAGATTCTTCCCCTGTCGAATCAGTGTGGGGGCGGCTGCGATGACTTTTGGACCAGCTGCGGCAGCTCCGGCTCCGGCAGCGGCGAGAGTGCCAATCCCTGCATTGATGGTCGCTGCTCCGGCAAGACCTGATTCGAATCTCACAAAATACGACCGAACGGAGCGCATTGATGAATCTTTACCATGTTTCCGGTTGGGGAAAAAGGGGTGGACCCGATGCCCACCCCTTGAACCGGGATGCGTGTCCGGGGCCGTTCCCCGAACCTCGTGTGCAGCATAGCCCCGGTTTTCGTGAAAAATGGGAAATGTCGGTGAATGTAAGGTAAAAGCATTGGATCGGTATGAAAAATCAACTTGACAGGGGGCCTGTCTGTGCGGTGAAAAGAACGGTTCCAGTGTCCCTTTGCCCATGTGTCCAAGGCTTTTATTTGAGAACCAACTCTGCTATGCTGGTTCTTTCAACGAAACAGAGGTGAATTATGAAGATATATCAGAGGATTTTCATCGTCCTGGCCCTGTCGTTGGCATTGGTGGCTTGCTCAAACGAATCCGAAACCAAGCCCGAGGCTGATCAGTCCGGTCAGAAGACCGTGTCGCAAACCGCGTCTCAGCCTGAGCTGAAAGTTTCACCCTCGAACGGTTCATACCCGTTCATGGGCGTGGCGGAACTGGATGCGTTCCTCGCCGCCAATACCGGCAAGCCGACCATGGTGTTTTTCTGGGCCACATGGTGTCCCTCCTGTAAAAAGGAACTTCCCGAACTGGAACAGTTGCACGCAACCCACGGTGAACAGGTCAATATCATTGCCTTGTCCGTGGATGAACGCGTGGAGAATCTGGATAAATTCTTTAGCAAGGGCAGTATCGATCTGCCCGTGTACTGGGGCGACCAGGCTCTTGCCGCCAAGTACAAGGTGGAGGCCATTCCCACCATGGTTATTTTCGACACGACCGGAAAGCAGATCTTTGCACAGGCCGGTGTTTTCCCTCACTCCATGCTGGTCGCCATGGTCAAAAAACTCACAGAACAGTAGGTTTCATGATTCGCAAGGCTCGTATAAATGATGTCAAGGCCATTCACGGTTTGCTCATGCATACCGATGAACATGACGCATTGGTCCTCCCCCGGTCCTTCAGTCAGTTGTATTCGCACCTGCGCGACTTTGTGGTCGCCGTGGATGAAAACGACGCTGTTATCGGGTGTTGTGCCCTCAGTCTGATTTGGGAAAATCTGTCAGAGATTCGTTCTCTGGTGGTCCTTCCCGTGCATCGAGGCAAGCAGTTGGGCCGACGATTGGTGGAAACCTGTTTGGAGGAGTCCGTGGCTCTTGGAATCCACAAGGTTTACACCTTGACCGAGGAAACCAGTTTCTTTGCACACCTCGGCTTTGTCGAGGAAGGCATGGAAAATTTGAACCAGAAGATTTTCATCGACTGCATGAACTGTCCGAGGTTCCCCGACCATTGCAACGAAGTCGCTATGACAATTAATCTCTAAAATAAGATACAGTTACGATGCCACACAAATTGACACCGTTTATTCCCGCAGAAAAAATCGCTGCGCGCGTCGAGGTTTTGGGCCGTGAAATTACGGAATCCTATGACGGTGACGGCCCGTTGGTCTGCATTTGCGTGCTCAAGGGTGCCTTCCTCTTTTTTGCCGATGTGATCCGAAAGATCGATCGCGACATTGAAGTCGATTTCGTCCGTCTGGCCAGTTACGGGACCGCCACATCCAGGTCCGAAGACATTGTTTTTTCCAAGGACCTGGAAGTTTCCATCGAAGGCAAGGACGTGCTTGTCATCGAAGATATCGTGGATACCGGCCATTCCATGGATTTTCTTTTGCATGTTTTGCGACGGAGAAATCCAAAGAGTTTGAAAATTTGTGCACTTATTGATAAGCATGAGCGACGGGAACTGGGCGTGAGCGTCGATTTTCCCGGTTTCAAGTTGAGCGACGGGTTTATTGTCGGCTATGGTTTGGACTATGCCGAGCGATACCGAGAGCTTGATGGAATTTATGAATTGTCCACGGCTTCCGATAACTAACCAACCGGATTTTCTGGAGATCGAAATATGATCGTCACCTGCCCGAATTGCGAGACCCGATACAATCTGCCCGACGATAAAATTCCTGCGGGTGGAGCCAAGGTCAAATGCTCCAAGTGCGCGCAAGTATTCAAGGCCGAACTTCCGCCGGTCACGCCTGAAGAGGAAGTGGAAGCACTCCTCGATGAAGATGGGCAGGGTGGAGAGACGCAGGCCGGGGATGCTTTTGACCAGGCTTTTCAGGATGTCGCCGCAGGTGAGGCTCCTTCGGAAGAGGTGCCCTCTGGGGATGCCGAGGTCCCGGAAGAGCAGGGTGACGAGATTTCAGATGAGCCGACTGGTGATGATTCGTCCACGGACGAACCGCAGGATGATCCCTTTGCCGGGTTTGATCTTCCGTCGGATTCGGCGGACACTCCCGACGACTCCGTTGATACAGATGATCTGCCGGATACGGACGATCTTTTTGATGATGCCGAAGCATCTTTGCCCGACCCGGACGAAGGTTCTGCGCCGTCACCGTCTATTGGTGAAGACGAGGATATTTTTGCCGGTTTGGATGATGAGAGTGATGAGGACGACGAGTCCACGGATTTGTTTGAAGATGCGGACGATGATGATGACGATGCCGAAGACGGCGACGATCTCTTTATCGATGACGACGATGAAGACGACAGTGTTTTCGACGAGACGCTCACTATCGAAGAAGACTCGCAACCCAGGAACAATAAGTCGCTGGGGTGCCTGATTACCTTACTGGTGATTGTCCTTGCCGCTGGTGGAATTTTCTATTTCAAGGCCTGGACCTATGTTGGTATTGATGTGGGCGACATGCTCAAGAATGTGCCGTTTGTGGGACAGTTGTTCACGGAAGAGACCGACGGTGGACAAGATACCGCGCCAGGTGAATCCCCGGCAGAACGCGTTCGCAAGATCGAGTTGCAGAATGTCACGCAATATTACGTTCCCAACGAAAAGGTTGGAAATTTGTTTGTTGTCGAAGGCAAGGCTGTGAACAAATTTGTCACGGCGAAAGAACTGGTCAAGGTCGAGGTCCTTTTGTATGATGAAACAAACAACATTTTGACTTCACAGGCTTTTTTGTGTGGCAACGTGCTGTCTCGGTTCCAATTGCAAGTGCAGACTCGGAAGGAGATCGAAGACGGTTTAGCCAGCGATGTTGGTGTGCTGTCGAACAATACATTTATTCGACCTGATGCATCGACTCCATTCATGGCGGTTTTTTTCGAGCCGCCGGAGGGTATTAAAGAATTCATGGTCAAGGTCGTGGATGTAGGCGATCCTGAATAGAAAAAATGATATTTTGTACAGGGAGGATGGTAACATCCTCCCTTTCTAGTTGGGTATTGGTGAAAAATTTGTGATTTTTGGTGAAAGCGTAGAAAACTGTTGCAACCGGCTGCAAAGCATGTTGTTTTCAGCGCGGTAAAAATGTGGTGAGACAGCGGTATTTTCTGAAAAAGCCATTGACGGCAATCGACGGGCTATGCTACTTCTCCACCACTTGTGAAGGATTGCACGAATTGCCGTTTCCAAGTATAATTGACGTGGAAATGGCCGATAACAACTTTCACGGGACATGAACATGCTCTTTTCAAAAGACGATCGATTGGTGCAAATCACCCAATTGGGTGGAACAGCCGGAACAATGGGATTACACATTGTATCGGCGATCATCGTCGGACTCACTATCGGGTACTTTCTGGATGACTATTTCGGAACCAAACCCTGGTTGATAATGATCTTTTTTTTCGTCGGGGTTGTTGCCGGATTCAAGATGGTTTTTGAGGATTTCAGAAAGCTCCAGAGGCGTGAAGAGGCAAAGAAAGCACGTTCTTTGAAACAGGAAGGTGAAAAAGGTGCTGGACAGGATGAACCAATGGCTTGAACGAGTGCTCGTCAAGAGCGGCTTTCCCAAGCCAGACGTCCGTCTTGTTGTCCGCAATCAGATTTACGTGTCGCTGGGGACCTCTCTAGTGATCGTGCTGGTGACATTTTTTTCCCGATGGTCTCTTGCATATTCTGCGGGGGCGATTATCGCCCTAGTCAATTTCTGGACGCTTGCCCGCGTGACCCAGACGTTGGTGTACAACGAAAAACGAGGTCCATTTTTACTGTTTATAATATTCATGGCAAAGATGACTCTGAGCGGGCTGGCCCTTTGGTGGCTGATAGGAGTTGAACATGTTCCCCATTGGGGGCTGATTTGTGGACTTGGAACCGTGGTGGTCAACATCACCGTGACCGGGTTGCGTCAGTTGGGGGAAAACTAGCCGAGTTGCTTTTAAGGAGGCTTGGATATGGGTTTTGCAGGTGGATTGGCACATCCTCTCTTGTATATGGATATGCTCAAAAGCATTGGCCATTGGGGTACCAGTGTAGAACACTGGCTCGGAGTCGAAAGCATTAACCACGTCTTGTACATGTGGTTGGTCATGGCTATCATCCTTGCTCTCGGGCTGCTTGTTCGCAGCCGTTTGCGTTTGGTTCCCGGTGGCCTTCAGAATCTTTTCGAGACCATCATCGGTGGCCTTGAGAATTTTGTTGTTTCCAATGTCGGCGAACAGGGGCGTCAGTTCATGCCGCTGTTGTGCACGATTTTTATTTTCATCCTCGGGATGAACTGGCTTGGTCTTGTTCCTGGCTGTGATGCTCCGACTGCAAACATCAACACTCCCGCCGCAATGGCGATCATCGTGTTCTGTTTCTATCAGTTTGTGGGTATTAAAAAATGGGGCTTCGGGTACATCAAACACTTCATGGGTCCGGTCCCTGCCTTGGCACCGCTCATGCTGATCCTTGAGCCTATTTCGCATCTCGCTCGTCCCTTGAGCCTGACACTTCGTCTTTTCGGAAATATTCGAGGCGAGGAAATCGTTCTGATCCTGATGTTCATGCTGGCGCCCGTTGTCGGTTCGCTGCCCATGTACTTCTTGTTCATTTTGGCGAAAACCATTCAGGCATTCATCTTCTTCATGCTGACGATGCTGTATCTGCAAGGTGCGACTGAGCACGCTCATTAAGAGCCGCTCGCTTAATTTTGGGGAAATGGTCCTTGGACCAAAACATATTACGTAATCCATTTGGAGGATTAAAATGAAAATCACGAAGATTTTGTTCACCACTATGGCCATGGTTCTGGTTGCTTCCACTGCTTTCGCTGCTGGCGATCCTGCTGTCATGTCTGCTAAAGCATACGCCACTGCCATCGGCATGGGCATCGCTGCCGGTCTCTGCGGTATCGGTCAGGGCATGGGCGTGAAAGGTTGCTGCGAAGGTATCGCTCGTAACCCCGAAGCTGGCGGACAGCTGTCCACCACTTTGATTCTTGGCCTGGCATTCATCGAATCCCTGGCTATTTACGCCTTGGTTGTTAACTTGATCCTGCTCTTCGTCGTCTAGTTTTCGACTGAAGAAATATATATCGGGGAGGCTTCGGCCTCCCTTTTTACTCTATCAATGTTTGAGGCATTTTATGTTTGCCACCTTTTTGGAGTGGCAAGAGACAAGGAACAATGAAAAGCGAACACATTCCTAAAGCGACTATTGGCAGACTGGCTGTCTATATCCAGGTTCTCGAAAACTTGTTGCGCGATGGCAACGAAGTTATTTCTTCCGAGAAGCTGGCTCGTGCCTGTTCCGTCAATTCTTCGCAAATCAGAAAAGATCTTGCCTATTTTGGTGAGTTCGGTGTGCGTGGTGTTGGGTACTACGTTCAAGAACTGATTACTTCAATCAAGCAGTCCCTTGGTATTGACCGGTTATGGAAATGCGCTCTTATCGGCGTTGGCAATATGGGCAGTGCCCTTTTGCGTCATCACGATTTCGAACGACGTGGATTTAAAATTTGTGCAGCTTTTGACTGTGATCCTGACAAGATCGGATTGGAGTTTGAAGGCATGGAAATTGTCTGTCCAACGCATTTGAAAGAGCAGGCCCCTGATTTGAACCTCGAAGTTGGCATTATCGCAACCCCGCCGGATCGCGCTCAGCGTGCCGCGAACCATCTTGTCGATGCCAATATCCGGGGAATCATCAATTTTGCCCCCTCTCGTATCAACGTACCGAAGCATATCCCCGTAGAGTATGTCGATTTCTTCGATCATCTCTACTCGATCGCTTTTCAAATCACTCTCGGCAACGATTAACTGTCGTTTTTCTTTTCTTCGTCGCACGTGTTGTGTGTTTGAAGAGTGGGGAAACGCGTGTTTTTTTTGTGGCATCTGAACGCAGGTGCCAGAGAGTGAGGGTATACTGTGAACGTACTAGCCGCCGGACATCTGTCAGGAGGCTTTTACGGGATGCAGCAGCAGAATTATGCCTTGAAACGGTATCCTACCCCCCGGATCGTCTCAATCCAAGAAGCATATGGTTCGATTTTTTGGCGAAGTCGTCTGACGTGGGTATCCACTGTCCGTGAATATCCTTCAAAATGGGTGTCCCACACCGTATCCAGCAAATTGTCTCTGGTCTGAACTTTTCCCGCACCGGCAATCAGCACTGTCAGCAGTTTGAACTCCGTGGCCGTCAATGGTGTTTCTTGACCGTCAATCTTTATCTGATGGGCTTCGAAATCGATTTTGAGTCCTTCCCGCTCCCAGAGTTTCGGTGCATTTGGTTCCGGTGCGCCTGCGCGGCGAAGAATCGCCTTGATCCGTAAGATAAGTTCTCGCGGTGAAAACGGTTTGACAACATAGTCATCGGCACCCAGTTCGAGACCGACGATCTTGTCAACTTCATCCCCCTTGGCCGTCAGCATAATGACCGGGATGCGGGCCAGGCCAGGGTCACCTTTAAGATGACGGCACACTTCCAATCCATCTGTGCCCGGCATCATCAGGTCCAACAGGATCAGATCCGGTTTGAAAGCATCAGCAAGTTCCAGTCCCAGTTGCCCGTCCTCCGCCGCTGCAACAGAAAATCCCGCTGCCGACAGATTGTATTTGAGCAGTTCCCGCGTGTCTCTGTGATCTTCAACGACCAATATTTTCTGTGCTGACACTCTTGGCTCCTTTGACTGTCATTCGGGTGATATATACCCTAAGCCATTCCGTGAGAGTGTGACATCTGTGCGACAATTTGGCAAATTATTCGCCTTTCTGTTGTGCTTTCTGCCCGTAGTCCACTCTCAAAACTATGCCACTTTCTTGCGAATTCACGCATGATCAAGTCCATCAAAAGTGTTTTATCAGCCATGTCCATAAAGCACTTTCTCCATCCTGCCGATACAGTCTGTAACACCTTTGCAATGACACAGATATCAGGGAGCACCTCGCGATGTATTATCATGGATTTGACAAAAAATTTCCTTCTGGCAACAAGTATTGGACTCTGTATGACGACCAGCTGATCGGTATGCTCTTCTCGAAAATAGTCAACAAGACAGTGAGTGTTGAAACCACTTCCGCCGATACCGAAGAAATCGCCGATGAAATGGTCCAAAATCTCTTCGACCTCTGTTTCTACATCAACAAGGACTTCCACAACTGCTAGCCCTCCCGGGGATCACCTTCAGCGAGACCAGCCCTACCGGGGGTCACCTTCGGTGGGACCAGGACGCTGTCCTGGACCTGCCAAAGAACCCTTTGAAAAGGGTTCTCTGGACTCTCCTAAACTTTTTGGGTCGCTTCGCGAGGGCTGTCGGTAGCATTTCTTTGTGCCGCATATGGGAGTACGTTGTAAAAAATTGTATTTTTTACAGACTTTATTCAGAGAGCGTGAAACATGTTTTTTTGTACAACTCTCTTTTTCCGTTAGTTCTCTTTTTTTTCATTAGTTCTATTTCTTCAATCCCACTCAATGGATGTCGTGGGATCTCGCCGAAGGCGCGCTAAAAAGTTCTGGAGGGGAGTCCAGAGGGGAACCTCTTCCAAGAGGTTCCCCTCTGGCCGTCGGAGACATTTCCAGCCCTCCCGGGGGGCGCTTTCAGCGAGACCAGGACGCTGTCCTGGACCTGCCAGAGAACCCTTTGAAAAGGGTTCTCTGGACTCTCCTAAACTTTTTGGGTCGCTTCGCGAGGGCTGTCGGTAGTATTTCTTTGTGCCGCATATGGGAGTACGTTGTAAAAGATTGTATTTTTTACAGACTTTATTCAGAGAGCGTAAAACATGTTTTTTTGTATAACTCTCTTTTTCCGTTAGTTCTCTTTTCTTTTATTCGTTCTATTTCTTCAATCTCATTCGATGGATGTCGTAGGACCTCGCCGAAGGCGCGTTAAAAAGTTCTGGAGGGGAGTCCAGAGGGGAACCTCTTCCAAGAGGTTCCCCTCTGGCCGTCGGAGACATTCCCCACCACACCACACTGGCGAGGGCGGGTTAGTTGTGGGCGTGGAACGTGTCCATGAGTTTTTCGAGAATGTGTTTGAAATCTTTGGCCTCGTGTTCGGTCAATTTGTCGAGCATGGTTCGGGTCAACTCAAGATGCAGGGCGTGATGCTTGTGAAATACGGCATGTCCTGCCTCGGTCAATTGGATAAGATACGATCGCCGGTCCGTCTGGTGCGGGACACGTTGCAACAGATGCTTCTTTTCCAATCGATCCACAGCCACAGTTAAGGTGCCCGTGGTCACACCGACCTTGGCGGCCAGATCTTTCATCTTGATCGCCCCTGAATGACCGACAATTTCAATCATGTGATTTTGTGCTGTGGTCAAGCCACTTCCCTGCACGGCATCATCCTCCCATGCGGAAAGCCTTTCAAAAAATTCGACAATCAGTCCAGACAGTTCAGATTCTTTCATGAAATATCCTGCGAAGAGACGGTTGTTCAACATCCGTTGGACGTCGATATTTTAATTCTATCTTCAAATAGTTTGACATTCAAAATATACTGATGCTAGGTCTTGTCCAATCACTTTGACAATCAAACTAAACGGAGTCAACAATGATTGGCCGCAATAGCGAGCTGAACGTCTACGGGGAGCTTTTTCGCTCTGAAGATTTTTTCAAGGTTGTAGGTGGAGCTTCACTCATTCCAGTGGCGTTTTTTTTCAGGGATAGTGCCTTCCCGGGCGTTCCTGCGGTGTCGTGGGGAAGCTTGTTGTTGCTTGTCTCCATTGCGGTCAATGGCCTGCCCATCATCTGGGAGGCGATTCAGGGGCTTTGGAAGCGGGAAATCAATGTTGATGAGTTGGTCAGCATTGCAATCATCGCGTGTCTTTTGAACGGGAATTATCTTGAAGGAGCGATTGTCAGTGCGATTATGGTGCTGGGCGCGTTGGTTGAGGAGGCCGTGAGTGACAGTGCGAGGAGTTCCATTCGGGCGTTGGTGGAAGTGACGCCCGAGACCGCTGTGGTGGACGTGGATGGTGAGGAAGTTGTTCGGGCTGTGAAGGATGTACGGGAAGGGGACACACTGATCATTCGTGCTGGTGAGACGATTCCGGTGGATGGGACCATTCTGACAGGCAGGACCGCAGTGAATGAGGCCTCCATCACGGGTGAATCCATTCCGGTGACCAAGGATGTTGGCAGCGAGGTCTACGCCGGAACCGGCTGCGTGGATGGTTTCGTTCGAATTCGGGCTGATCGTGTGGGCAAGGACGCCACCATCGGCCGGATCATTCAAATGGTGGAAGCAGCTGAACAGCAGAAAACCGAAAGTGGAAAGATCGTGGACAAATACGCGATGTGGTTCACGCCGATCATTGTGTCCCTTGCCGCGCTGACATATATTTTTACCCGCGATATCGAACGGTCCGTCACCGTGCTCATTGTTGGGTGCCCGTGTTCCTTTTTGTTGGCCAGTCCGGTTTCCACGGTGGCAGCCATCGGACGAGCCGCCAAATCCGGTATTCTTGTCAAGGGCGGTCGGTATTTAGAGAATATTGCGCCCTCATCAGGGTTCTTTTTTGATAAAACCGGCACCATTACCGAGGGTGATCCCGAAGTCGTGGAGGTCTCTCCTGTCGATGGGTGGAATGAAGTGGAAATCGTGAGACTGGCGGCCTCTGTTGAAAAAGGGAGCCTGCATCCGTTGGGAATCGCCATTGTGAAAAAAGCGGAATCCATGGACATCGGATTCGAAGTGGCCGGAAATATCGTCACGGATGCGGGACGGGGGATCAGCGGTTTTGTTGATGGTCGTTTGGTGGAAATTGTGACTAGCGAGCACGTTGATGACTCCGGGTATACCATTGTGGATGTCCGTATTGATGGAAAACGGGCAGGAAGTATCAGTTTGCAGGACAGTCCTCGGGCCAGCGCGTTGAAGGCCATGGAAGAGCTGCGTGCCCAGGGTATCGATGATCTCGCCATCATTTCGGGAGACCAAACGTCATCGGTGGCCAGTATTGCAAAAAGGGTGGGGATCGAGCGATTTTACGCTGGTCAGAAGCCGGATGAAAAACTCGAAAAAATTACGTCATACACTCAGGGGACGGTCGTGTATGTTGGCGACGGTATCAATGATGCCCCCGCGCTCAAGGCCGCTTCGACCGGCATTGCCATGGGCCTTCGTGGTGCGGATGTGGCTCTGGAAACCGCTGATATCGTCCTGATGAATGATCGTCTGGATCAACTGCCGTTTCTGGTGCGGCTCAGCCGAAAAATGTCCCGTATCATCAAGCTCAATATTCTGCTCAGTTTTGCGATCAATTTCGTGTCGATCATCGCCAGTGCTTCTGGATTGCTGACCCCTATTTGGGGAGCGGTGACACATAATGTCGGGTCCATTCTCGTGGTCTCACTGGCCGCGTCCATTCGATTCACCAAAGAATAGAGCACGGCGGTGTTCGTTTTTGTCTCTATTGAAGGGAATGACCTGTGTGTCATTCCCTTTTTAAGTGGAAAGGGTGGTTTTGTCTTTTCCCTTACTGTCGGGAAAATGTCTGAATTCGGTCGTGTACATTTTGTTTCAGATTTTCGTAGAAGAGCGAATAATCATAGAAATGGTAGACCCCTTTGGGAAAGGACACCAAGTCTGAGTTGACGAGTTCAGGATCGAGCGGCTGCACCACCAGTCCGGATTCGAGAATCTGGGCGGACGTGAAATGTGGCACCGTGGTCGGTGTGCCGTCGGCGGCGAAGAAAACCGCTCCGAGGTTTTGTTTGGCTGGAACAAAAATGTCGTTCGTGGCCCAACTGAGTGGGTTGGTGACCTGGGCACCCGGTCGAATGGTTGGGGCGACGGTTTGTCTGCCCGGTGCGACCGTATTATATGTGACGATGCATCGTGTTTGCGTGGCGTTTTTGCACAGAGCCAATGCCGGATTGGCGGCCAGGTCGTCAGGGGTGACCGACCAACCGATGAGATACGCGGCCACGAGTCGGTTCTCACACCCAAATTTTCCCCAGGAAGCGACCATGAGTTCGGTCAGGATTTCCGATCCCTGACTGTGTCCTGCCAGAATGAAGGGCCGGCCATTGTTGAGGTGTTCGAGATAATAGGTGAAAGCCTGTCGAATGTCGTCTTTGCCAAATTGAATCAGGGTTTCAGTCTCCGCGTGCGGGAGCGAAAGTGCGGCCATGTTCATTTGACGGTACAACGGTGCGTACACATTGGCCTGTCCGGAAAAGACACTGGCCTGAGTCGTCAGCGAGGTGGTTGCGGCGGTGCGTAATTCATCATTGTCAACCGGCATGAGCCAGTGGACATCGTCATGAAGCACAGTAGGATAGACCCAGAACACATCCACTGGGTGCGCGTCTGGAGCAGACGGTTGGACGAGCCAGCACGCACGGTCTGCATAGTCCGGTGCGTGCGGCACATCTGTTGCGTCAAAAGGGGGAAGTGATGTCCCGGCCACGGCGAATGTCGTCAGCAGGGTCAGAACGAAGCTGGCAAAGACGCCTGAGGCGAGACATCGAATCATTTAATCCTCCAGGCAGATTTTGACGGCTTCGATCACGTCGGTCACGTCATCGTCCGTCAATTTTGCGGACAGCGGCAGGCTGACGGTCTGTCGGCCCAAAGCCACGGCGTGTGGGGTGTCTTCCAGTTTCCAGCCGTATTGTTCCCGATAGTATGGGTGTTCCGGAATCGCCAGATAATGCACGCCGGTGCCGATATTCTGTTTGGTCATGCGCATGAGGAATTCATCACGGTCTATGCCACACGGAACCGGATCGAGCATTAATGTATACAGATGCCGGCCATGCCGTGTGCCCGGTTCTTCCGGCGCAGGTTGACCGACGGTCAGTTTGCTGAATGCTTTTTGATATCTGTCCCATATTTCACAGCGGCGAATGAAATTCTTTTCAACTCGTTTCAACTGATGGATGCCGATGGCGGCCTGAAGGTCCATCATGTTGTATTTGAATCCGGCGTGGATCACTTCATAGTGCTTGTAGCCGTCATCCGAGAACCGTTTCCACGCATCGGCGGACATGCCGTGCAGCCCGAGAACCTTGATCTTTTGAATATCGTCTTCTTCCCGTGCCACGACCATGCCGCCTTCACCTGTGCAGATGTTCTTGGTCACGTAAAACGAGAAACAACCAAAGTCGCCAAAGGTTCCGGCATGTTGTCCGTTGTACGTCGTTTCGATGGCGTGGGCGCAGTCTTCGACGACCTTGAGATTGTATTCTTCGGCAATGGCCATGATGGCGTCCATGTCGCACGCCCGTCCGGCAAAGTGGACAGGGAGGATCGCCTTGGTTTTGCTTGTGATCTTTTCCCGAATGCAATCCGGGTCGATATTCATGGTTCTGGGATTGATGTCCGCCAGGACCGGGGTGCCTCCGGCGTGGATGATGGCGTTGACCGAAGCGCAGAAGGTGAGCGGTGTAGTGATGACCTCGTCGCCGGGTTCAAGCCCGAGGGCGACCAGGCTCAGGTGCAGGGCTGCTGTGCAGGAGTTGCACGCCGCAGCATGACCTGATTCGAGATAGGCGGAAAAGTCCTTTTCGAATTGGGCGACTTTTGGGCCGGTACCGAGCCAGCCGGATTTCATGGACGCCACGACCTCATCGATTTCAGGTTGTTCAATGAGCGGAGCGCCGAAGACCAGAAAGTTATCTTTTGAACGAACGGGCATGTTCGTATTCTCCTTATAATGGGTTTTGTTGAGGGAGAAATATCAGATATCCTTCGGGGGGTAAATGGACGTTTGCAGGTCGATGACAGGGAAACGTCGGAAGTCACCCATTTGGCAAAATGGGTGGAACCTCTGATGAAAAGAAGGGGGATATGTTCCAATTCCGTAAATAGTGGCATTCGTAGAGTTGCGCTTTGCATGGTCATTCGCTATGTAACCCATCCGGCCCAATCCCGGGTCGCATATGTAACGTTCTGATATGAGGTACCGCAAATGATCAGACCAGATTTCGAAAAAATGGACGGAATGATCCCCGCCATTGCGCAGGACGCCGAGACCGGCGAAGTCCTGATGATGGCGTATATGAATGAAGAAGCATGGGATAAAACCCTGGAAACCGGCGAGGCCCATTATTGGAGCCGTAGCCGTAATGAGCTATGGCATAAGGGCGGTACCTCGGGCCATACTCAGAAGGTGAAGTCCATCCGCATTGATTGCGACGACGACACCTTGGTGCTTCTCATCGACCAGATCGGCGGAGCGGCCTGTCACAAGGGCTACCGTTCCTGCTTTTTCCGTGAACTCAAGGATGGCGAGGTCACAGAGTGTTCTCCCATCGTTTTCGATCCCAAAGAGGTATATAAATAATGTCTGATCAATTCCTTCGACTCGGTGTTCCCAAAGGTTCCTTGCAAGACGCAACATTGAAGCTGTTCAAGAAAGCCGGTTGGAACATCAAGCTGCACAATCGAAATTATTTCCCCGATATTGACGATGATCGTATCAAATGCTCTCTGGCCCGTGCGCAAGAGATGTCCATGTATGTTGAAAACGGCACGTTTGATGTCGGTTTGACTGGAATGGACTGGATCAAGGAAAACAAATCGGATGTCGTTATTGTGGACGATCTGATTTATTCCAAGGTTTCCAACAGCAAGGCCCGCTGGGTGTTGTGCGTGAAGGGAGATTCCCCGTACAAGCGTCCTGAGGATTTGGACGGCAAGAAGATCTCCACCGAGCTGGTCGGCTTCACCAAGGAATATTTTGCATCGCAGAATATCAATGTTGATGTCTCTTTTTCCTGGGGCACGACCGAAGCCAAGGTTGTCGAGGATTTGTGTGATGGTATTGTGGAAATCACCGAGACCGGCACGACGATCAAGGCCAACGGCTTGCGGATTATCGCCGAGTTGATGCAGACCAACACGCAGTTGATTGCCAACAAGGCGGCCTGGGAAGATCCCGAGAAGCGCAAGCTCATTGAAGAGATTAATCTGTTGTTGCAGGGAGCCTTGAAAGCCGAGAAAATGGTGGGACTCAAGATGAACCTGCCCAAGGACAAGCTCGCTGATCTCAACGGTTCGTTGCCTTCCCTGAATTCGCCGACAGTGGCTGAATTGCAGGATTCAAACTGGTTGTCAGTCGAGATTATGGTGGAGGAGAAGGTTGTTCGTAATCTGATTCCCCGTCTTGTCGAATTTGGGGCAGAGGGTATTATTGAGTATCCGTTGAACAAGGTCATCTAGCGACTGACCCTGTTTTTTATTTCATTAAGTTGAAAGGCCGGAAGAAGTGTGACTTCTTTCGGTCTTTTTTGATTGAAGAGAGGATGCCGCTTGCAGCGGCGATGCTTTTTTTGGAAAGAAGAGAAGAGAAGAAAAAGAATGCGCCTTTGGCGCGGAGCCAGGGTGGGTGCTGCGCACCCGAACCGCTTCCACGCCCTCCCGGCGGGGGCCGTTTTTTTGTTGGGGGCAAATTGTCAAACCAAACTTAACACCCCGGCAAGTCCCTGCTCCTCAATGATTTCCCAGGTTGTCCTGTATCCGAATTTCTTCCTTGGTCGATGG